>JACPAW010000043.1 GCA_016180605.1 Candidatus Omnitrophota bacterium
GCAGGAGGTCTGGTGGAAGCATCCCTTCCTAGAGCCAGATGGACGGCAAGTGTCACCTGTTGAAGCGCTCTTACATCATCTTCTAACTGGCTAACTTGAGGAAGAAGCCACTCCAGCGGCTGGGTTTCTTGAAAGTTCGTCGTGAAATGAACACTCCATTCTGCCCCGATCAGCAAGAAGATGAGGTTAGCAGTAATGGTTTCAACGGAAAAAATCGGCAAGTCCGTCATCATGAAGGCCGCCCACCATCCAGCAAACCATGCAATGGCGGTAGTCCATGTCATACGCCGTAGATTAGGGGCAAAAAACAAAGAGCCATGGAGGGCGTGCCAAACAACTTTTAGAATGGACCAAACGATAGAAACGGATAGGCTAGTCCATATAAACCCTGCAATCGGTGGGCTCAAAGTAAATGGAAGAAGCATCGCAATATTTTGGCTTATCACCGGTGTGACAAATGGTGTGGCAAAGTACGTCACTAATACAATCGGCCCGGATTCTAAAACAACCGGCAGCAGGACCTGCCCTACAATCCAGCCCACTCTTTCTCCAAACCGTCGGCCAACCGCAATTTCAACTCGGTCATAAAGTGGCTGCAGCCAACGCACCCTGCCCCCACCCGTCCGCTGGTCCTCTAATGGTTCTGGTGATTCAGATGAACGTTCGCTATTTTCTCTTTGTTGCAATTGGTTCAGTCGTTTCTGGATAAGCTTTTCGACGTGCTGCATCCTCCCATGCTGGCTTAACCGCCAATCATGTTCAAAATACGGTGGAGGCTCTTCGAGGTACGTTTGCCAGACACTTCTTACTTCATTGAAAATAGCACTCTCTAACCGCTTCAGGAGCAGAGGATTAGTGAGGCGCTCCAGTAGGTTTTGAACGACCTCCAACTGGGGCTGGAGGTTGATCAGCTCAACAAGAAGGGCCGCCAAGGAATCTACGTGATGCAAGGAAACCGCAGTATAGTGGTTCATCGCTTCAATGAGCGACAATACATCGATGTTCTGGGCTGCCCGCTGTCGGTCGCGCTGAACCGTATTTTTCAATGTTTGGAGGCCCTGCTCCCACCACACGGCGAATTGGGGGGACACAATAACGTGGTGGGTCGAAACGCTCTTACTTACTTCCCTTTGAGATTTTTTCAAGAGCTCCAAGACTACCCGCCATGAAGTCACCTCGAGAAGACCGCGCATTTCAGGAAAGAGCACATTGGCCACCAGGATCCGCTCAAGCAAAAGGTGAGAGAATTCAGCAAGAAACACAGGAACTCTGATGTTAATTCTGGCACCTTTGTTAAATGCATCGAACGCTCCACGAAGGGCTTGTTCCAAGAGTCCGACGTCGTAGCGCTCAACGGCTTTTGCGGCGTCCGTCGCCGACAACCCACCAATCAGCCGAGGCTGTTGATTCATGACATAGACCGCAGAGAGCAAAACCAGGTTGTACCACACCGTCCCAACTGCATGGACCATATCGGTGAGGCTGATCTGACTATGATGGATCAGATGCTCCGGATCGCGCAGACCCATCACATAGGCGTTGGACCATTGGCTCAGAGCATGGTGCCACTGTAACGATCCTCCTAACCACCATTCGAATGGTTCATCCGGGTCTTCGATGTTAACCTTATGGAACAATGGCAGAATTTCCTGGTGGTAGATGCCCTTCGCCGTCAGATAGCCTAGCTGGTACGCCAATCGTATGATTCCGGCTAGAAACTCTTCGGGGGTAACATGGCGGGGAGAATCGAGGTAGCTATCGTAATATCGAGGGTGTGTCAGGAAGACCGAGGTCAAGCGACGTGGATGTAGTTTAAATGGATCGGGTAATCCATCAACACTCGGCCATGTAGAAAGGCCCACAACCGGACTTGCTCTAATCAGCATTGGCTGAGGTAGCGTTGCCCCAAAGAGGTTGTATTCCAACTGTGTCAATCGGTTACTCCAGGCACTCTCATTGAAGAGAGCCTGTTCACTCTGACCGAAACGTGCCAATTTGAACGCGGCATTCGCATGACCACTGGTCAGCGGAATGATAATCGTTCTACCTGCTGCATGCCAACGACCACTAACAAGTCTCGTAGGAGCAAGGAGACGATTGAGCTCATCAAGGACTTCCTGCCAACTGACCACCGGAACCTCTGATGGAACAGTAACCTCAGACCAAGATGGAGGAAACGTTAGCATTAGATTTTCGCCAATACTAGAGAGCGTTTTGGAGATTTCTAGGTACCCTCGATTTGAAGTTGTCGGTCCGGGTACCAAGCCAAGCGAGGATAAATGAGAGACTCGTTCTATCTCTTGAACGAGTCGCGCCAACTCTTGGACAGTAGTAGGAGACAACGACAGTTGTAGGACTGGATCGGAAGGATCATCGGATGCGCCCAACGGTGACACAATCCCTACAAGAGCAGGAGCCGGCTGCAGCCAGGAAGCACGAGGCGTTACTATTAGGAACGCCTCCTGGATTAAAGCCACTACACCGGGTGCAGCCAGGCGAGCGGCGGCGAGGGCTGTTGCAAGACCTCCTGCGAATGGGCCAAGGAACAGTGTGCTACCGATGACGAGTACACTCCACAAGGCAATTTCAAACCACTGTTCGCGGGTAGGCAGCTGAGGCTTCAGCAAATTCACGATCCCAAGTGCTTGAGGATCAAGAGACTGTTGCGCGTCATCAGAAGATTTGGAACGCTCTGTTGCCACCTTGGCTGCCCAAGGATGTTTAGACTCCTGCAAATCCTGCAGTAAGGCTTGAGCTACCAGCCAGTCTAGCGTATTCGAAGGTCGCTGTAGTGCAGCGCGGTAGGACTTTTCGATGCGCTCTCGGCCTTGGCTATCGACGACGCGGTGCTCCGACAAATCCAGCCAATCGCGCACTAAGTTCGACGCAGAGAGCACCCCGCTGCTTGGCCGCGGCAGATCTTGCGGTCGCTTAATCAGTGTCTCCAAATTCAATCCCTCTTTCGGCAGGACCGCTTCGAAATATCGCCCGCGACCAGCCCACGAGATGCGGCTTAGCGGCAGCTCAATCAACGGGACAAATAACCTCAGACCAGACAAGCGAGGTAGCTCTACATTCTGACCAATGTGCAACACAACTGGTTCGTAATCTCCTTGTGCTGTTTTCCCAAAGACCATCTCCGTTGTAAACTTGTCCGCTAATTCAGGATGGCCCACCCCTTGGAGTTGGACCTGATATCCGCCCGCATGCACCGCTCGGTTATGCTCATTACTATCCGCTAGGCTCAACGGCAAATGAGTGGCTACAACCCAGTGATTCGCTTTTGCTGCTTCCTGCCCGGCATCCTGAAGATCATCCAATAAGAGTTCATGTGTGGACCACCCCGCCACACGTACCGTTTTGCCTCCCTTGAGGATTGAACTTTTTTCTGCTGGACGACTACGAATTTCAATGCGTTTAAGTCTCAGGGGATTCATCCCTTCTGAATGAATTTGAAGAGGAGCTCCCTCGAGTAAGAACACAATTACCTCGCGGTCGGCTAGTTCAGGATCAAGATGAACTTGGCGACGCCTTGATTTTTCCGTACCAAAACTTAAGCGGGACGATCGCTCAGAACCGGTCCCTGGTTTCCTCCCACTTAACCGTACAACTGGAGCAAGCGCAGAGAATTCCTTCAACATCTCCGTGTCGAATCGGACTGCCGAATCCATGAGACGCAGCCTTCCTGGTTCAACGGCTTCAACATATTCCATCTCGATGCGGTCGCTGGACCCTGGTCGCACGAAATCCGTCACAATCCCATCCCCATTCGAGTAGGCCTCCACTACCTCCCCAACGAAAGGAGTCAAAGTGTAATGGTGACCCACCTTCACTCCTGCGGTCTCTGGTACCCACAGGAGAATTTTGAATGATCCAAGCGTCTGTCCAAATTCTCTTAGCTTCTGAGGGGTCAATTGATGGTCGACACTCTGGACTTGATCCTTATCGTCCCTTACGATCTTCAACATCCTAGCCTGGCCAATCCGTTTACCGATAACGATCTGAGCGGCAAACGGCATCCACATGTGGTAGCCTGGCACATAGCGCCATTGCAAACGGACTGTTTTATCCTTCAGCTTTCTGCGCCGGGTGCTATACAAAACCTTTCCTAACAGCCCATTGTCAATCGGAATACCCTGCAATTCCTCAGGCACCTCTGTCAGGATCAAACTTCCTTCCTCGTTGATTGCATGAATTGTCACGATTGGGCGATTCGGATCGTGGACTTGCGTAAGCGTGGGTTGGTCCGCACCATTCCCAGGTGGAGTGGTTCCCTGTTGTTGAACAGCCTCCACTCCTTTGGCAGTGCTTGCGCTTTGATTACCGTTTGGAGAGAGGTCCTGACGAAGTGATAGCGTTAGTTTCCGATCACCCTCTTCAAGAGAAACTGGCATACCCCTCTTGAGAAAATCTGTGATGTCGTTCTTATCCTCAGCTTCGCCATTTATAAGAAGAGCTTTTTCCACTACGCTTGGATTGAATTCTGGAAGATCCCTTTCCAATGCCTCAAGAATGTCATTTGTATTGTTCGCTGCGTAGGTCGCACTAAATGACGGTATTGCGTCATCTGTCTCAACAAAGACATGGACAGCGATGTTCTGCGCTGCTAGGGTAATGTTCCTCCGCCTTCTCGGTGTAATGATGCCTACGGGCGAAGGAGTCGATTGCCACGTTGGAATTCGCAGCGTTATGCCAAGCCCTTGAATCGATGGCAGAGTGATGCCATGAGATTTGAGGAGTGACAAAACCACGGCCACAATGCCAGGAGCGGCAAGGCGAACGGCAACGATGGCTGTTGCCAGAGCTCCTACGAACGGGCCAAAGAGAAGTGCCCCACCGATGACGAGCGCACTCCAGAAGGCGATCTCGAACCATTGTTCCCTATTGGGTAGCTGGGGCTGCAAACCTACTAGCCCGAGTGTTTGATCACTGGCGCTCGACTGCTGGATTTGCTTCCACAACACTCTCATTGGCGATGCAGCGCTAATTAAACCTCCTACTACTATAAGCACATCAGCCAAATTGGTAACGAACGCTCCATCAATCATCAACCAATCAACGGTGTACCCAGAAGATAGGTGAAAGGCAAGCTGAGCGATGCCTGATCCTATTAATCCAAGACCGACTTGTTGCCAAAGACTGGGATCCTTCTTGGTATCCATCAACAACGTAAGTACGGCAAACGGTCCCACCAAAATCAATGGGATCCAGTCTATAGTTGCTGGATTGAGCACATGGGTTAGGCGTAAAGTCTCTCCCAAGAATGGTTCAGAGGAAAGATCGGCTACTTTAAGTTCGCCACGCAAGACTAGGTCAACCAGTTCTGCAGGAACGACTGGAATCGTGTGCTGAATCCAAAGCTTGGTCCCTACATCTAATGTGATGGTAAATACCGTTGTAAGAAGGAACGCCGTCCACTGGGGGTGTGCCCGGATCCACTGAATCGGTTGGTGAAAGAACTTGCTGATGCCTATTGACCTTGTGTCGATTCCTTTGGTTGCTTGAAGCACATCGGCATGGTCGCTGATGCCAAGCCAGGAAGCGAAGGGGGTAAGGAGAAGTTCGGCAAGAATCAGGGTGGTGTTACTCAGGAATAGATACGTGAGGAGACTGTCACCTGGGTTTAAGAGAAGATTAAAGGTAAGGTCGAAAGCTCCTCCTTGAAGCAGCAGAAAGAGTGGAAGCGCAATCAGGAGATTGGCAAGAAGTCCTGCAAGAGCGGGGGGACCTCGAGTCGTCCAAGGCATCCCACTGAAGAAGCGCTTTACGCCAACCGCTTCAGTGGGTGTACGGCCGCTTAATCGGCCTTCGATCCAATGGGCCGTCTCATGGGGAACAATGGCTCCGAAGAAGACTAGCCGAATGACCCAGTTAAGCCATGTCAATCTTCCATTCCATCCAAGCCTTCCGCCAAAGAGGTTGGCAAGAAGTGAGGGGGTGGTGGGTGAAGCATCAACTCCGTTGGCGTGCCAGATGATCAGCGTTCTTTCATCGCGGGTTGGGCCCCATGTATCCACAAACTCCTGGGCAGTCGCTCCGGATTGGATATGCTCCAGAAAGGACAACGATGCTATGAGGCCTAAGCGGGTAGGAGGAAATGTTTGGTTCTCTGCCCAGCGCTCCATCAAATTCAAACGCTCCTAAGGCTGCCGCAACGCCAAGGCGAAAACCGTTAGTTCTAAGATTGCTGTCTTCAGCATTGACTGTATGGAGTGCCGGCACTTGAAGCCGGCCATCCGCATCGGGCTGAACTCCGGCTTCGCGGTCGTGGGCAACATGGGCTCGATCCAGCGCCTCGCCTACACGGGCATCGGCGACGAGGTGAACCTCGC
>JACPAW010000044.1 GCA_016180605.1 Candidatus Omnitrophota bacterium
ACGGTGGCGGACAGCCACGTTACGCGCGCTCATTTCACGTGCCCCTACCATGGCCATATAAGGAATCTGTTGCAGCTGCGCGTCTCGGATCTTCGCCTGCATTTTTTCATTGCGGTCATCCAACAAAACCCGAATGCCCCGCTGCCGCAGGAGGCTTGCGACTTCACCGGCATACGCTACGAACCGGTCTCCGATCGGGATGACAGCCACCTGCACAGGACACAGCCATAGCGGGAAAGCGCCTGCGTAGTGTTCGATGAGCATCCCGAAAAAACGTTCGAAACTACCCAGTAGTGCCCGATGGATCATTACCGTCCGATGCGGTTTTCCATCCGCTCCGGCGTAGGTCAAATCAAAACGCTCCGGAAGAGCAAAATCGCATTGGACCGTACCGCATTGCCAGCTGCGTCCTATGGCATCTTTGATTTTGACGTCGATTTTAGGCCCATAAAAGGCTCCTTCTCCTTCATGGACGGCAAAAGATAAATTCCTTTGGGTCATGGCTTCTCGTAGTGCCGCTTCCGCCTGCTTCCATGAGGCTGGGTCTCCAATAAATTGCGCCGGTTGCGTGGAAAGCTCGATTTCATAATCGGTGAACCCAAAGGAGCGCAGTACGTCGAATTCGAAGTCGAGGATTTTGCCGATTTCATCCACCAGTTGATCCTCGCGTAGAAACAGGTGCGCGTCATCCTGCGTGAATCCGCGGACCCGCAAAAGCCCGTGCAAAACGCCGGATTTTTCGTTGCGATAAACGGTCCCCATTTCGAAAAATCGGATCGGCAGCTCCCGATAGCTACGCAGCTTAGCTTGATAAATGAGGATGTGCCCCGGGCAGTTCATTGGCTTGATCCCGAAAAGCTGTTCATCCGACTCAAAGAGAAACATGTAATCTTTGTAGTACTCCAGATGGCCGGACCGACGCCATACGTCGGCGCGGAAAAGATGCGGCGTTGCGACCAACTCATAGCCGCGTGCGAGATGCTCTTTTTTAAGCGCATCTTCGATCAGCGAACGCAGCAGTGCCCCTTTGGGATGGTAAAACACAACCCCAGGTCCTGCCAACTCCTCAAAACTAAACAGCCCCAGTTCCGGGCCAAGCCTACGATGGTCCCGCCGCTTGGCTTCTTCCAGGCGTGTTAAATGCGCTTCAAGTTCCTGTGCGGTCGGAAATGCGGTACCGTAGATGCGCTGAAGCTGTGCCTTTTGCTCATCCCCGCGCCAATAGGCACCTGCGACGTTCAACAGCTTAAAGGCTTTAATCTGGGCGGTTGAGTGGACGTGGGGGCCCTCGCACAGGTCCACAAATTCTCCGTCTGTGTAAATAGAAACCCGGTCGTCTTTAATTCCGTCCACCAATTCTTGCTTGTATGGCTCGCCGTGCTGCTTAAAAAATTTCAGCGCCTCATTTTTATCCATGAAGGACTGCTGGAATGGATGGCTTTCGTTGATGATCTTGGCCATCTCGGATTCGATCTTTGGTAAATCCTCGTCGGTAATCTTCACGGGAAGCTCCAGATCATAGTAAAAGCCGCCCTCAACCGGAGGGCCGATGGCCAGTTTCACATCCGGGTAAAGACGCCTGACCGCCTGCGCCATGACGTGTGCCGCCGAGTGCCGCAGCGCGTAAAGCGGATCTTTTAACTTAAGCTCGTCCGATTTTCCTGCGTGGCCCATGATAAAGTAGTCTTAACGAAGCAGTTTCCGTACCTCACGCTCAAAAAATGGTTTGAGCTTCTCCCAGTCCAATGGGGATAGCATGATCGGCATTTGTTGTTTCTCCGCCTTACACGAACCAATGCTGCCTGCGTCTTCGCTGGAAGCTTCTTGATAAACATCGAACCTCTCTGGGATCCAAATGGTAGAGCCTGGTCCAAAAATTGGCACTTCTTGCCGAAAGAGCCCGCGAATGTTTCACCACCTCACGAATCTCCCGAAGAGAAAAGTGTGTCCGCATCCACTGGACTGCCTGCCCGTCGCCAAATTCTAGAATTCGCTCCACAACAAACGAAGGGTATCGTGTGGAGTCAAGTTGCCCAAAAGAAACATCCCAGAAGTATCGTTTGAGAAATGCCGGAAGTCTCTGGGTTTGATGATGCATTAATGGTTACCTCATTTTTATTCCAAACCCTCAGCGTTCTTAACCGCAGTGGTGAACATCGATCTCCACTCTACCTACTGCGGGCAACAGAAATAGCCCCTCTGGCCTCATGTAGGGTTCAAGCGCATCCAGATGTTGACTCCCAATCGAAAGCCGGCTTCCATCAACACAAACATCCCATGAGTGATACCCCGAACTTTGACCTACGTCCCAACAGGCCATTGATCTTTCAGGAAATGAGTATTTCGGCTCTCCTAATGCAGTCCGGTAAAAACTCATAACCGTATTCAGATTGCCTTCGACTACATAGATAAACCACTTATGAAGAGTTGGGGCATGTATTTTGTCGTCTTCAACATGAGAAATTAGAGCCGCCCCCGTAGGGACGGGAACCTGCCCGTGATAACGTGCCTCCTTTACCTTTATCTCGTCAGGCAGATGCCTCAACCAAGAAAATGTAAGCTGGAATGAGGAAAAGACCAGCAGACTTCCTATGATTCCTGAGAGGATGAGGGTCATGTATGCTGAAGAGGCTGCTCCCAGCGCACGAAACCATGATCCTTTAAGACGAAGACTTCTTTGAAAGAACCGAAATGATTGGATGATGGTGATCCCTAAAGGAATGATGGCATATAGTAGAACCGGTACAACTATGAAAGCCGGGTGGCTTAAAACTCGAATGCCAATTGGCCAATGGGGTGCTGACATCCCAAAACCCGCTACAATATGTTCCTTTACCCATAACAGCACAATTAAGAAAAAAATTCCTTGGGCGACCAAAAGAGACAGCAACAGTTTGAGATTACTGGTCACAATCGTACCCATCTTGGTTACTAACTCAACCCTTCATTCACCTAGTAGGTTTGCCGCTCCCAATCAGCTGCGCCAAAGCGACTGGCTCCCTTCGGATCCTCCCCATACCCACGATTTCAGAAAAACGCATGGGCGATAGAGGATTTGAACCTCTGACCTCAGCTATGTCAAAGCTGCGCTCTAACCAACTGAGCTAATCGCCCGTTTTGTGTACAAAATTGGAGCATTGGATCGCATTCGAATTTTATCTTCCCAATTTCCAATGCTCTAATCTCGAATGCTCTGGGTTTCTGCCTGCTGATAAGTAGGCAGAAACCCTGCCGGGGGTGGGATTTGAACCCACACGCCCTTTCGGACACGGGATTTTAAGTCCCGAACGTCTGCCAGTTCCGTCACCCCGGCATCGAATCAGTGGTCAGTGTACAGTGGCCAGTGTTCAGTGAAAGGTGCAAATGACAAACAAAAGTCTTCGTCATGTTTTTCACTAACCACTGACCACTCTTCACTGGTCACTGTTTAAGAAGACGGCGATCGGAATCGAACCGATGCATAAGGGTTTTGTCCTTCGACTTGCCCGCCAATTT
>JACPAW010000140.1 GCA_016180605.1 Candidatus Omnitrophota bacterium
TATTGGGAATATTACTTTAACCCCACCAGGTTTGGAGACAGTGACGTTGTCGATCAACGGGATTCACGGGGCAGAGCGGGCTACCAACAACACCAACAAGCGGACCGTGATCAGCAACGTCCTGTCGTGGACTCCAATCGAGCAGCTAGCACTCATGGCCGACTATGACTACGGACATGAGAGTAATCTCACCCAAGGCACGAGTGCTACCGGTTTTGAAGCGGCTAATTGGCAGGGTCTGGCACTCTATGCCAAGTATGATTTCACTCCAATATGGTCACTCGCCGGCCGATGGGAATGGTTCGATGATAAAGATAACACCCGAACCGTTCTAACAGGTCCTGGAGGCGGGACCATCACGGATATCGACTTCTACGGCTATACGCTAACGAGCCAGTGGAAGCTCTACGAGCATGTCCTCGCCCGTCTAATCTACCATTTCTAAAACACACAGGGTGCCGCGCCTAAGCTTGTTCTTGAGTCCCCACCTCTTGCCTGCATGAGGGCGCTGTTGCGGCAAGTGCGCTGCGTGGGCGCGGCACCTCTGATTGCGGACTCAAAGGTTGGCAAGTAGGGCGGCGCGAAAGATAAAAGGCGTCGCGTGAAAGAAGACGAAGGAGGAGGGTATGGATCCGAAAGTGGTTGCTGATACGTTGTGGGTTTTGATTACCGCGATGCTCGTGTTTTTTATGAACTTGGGCTTCGCGTGTGTAGAGACCGGATTCTGTCGCGTGAAAAACTCAACCAATATCCTTTCGAAGAACTTCATCGTGTTTGCTTGTTCAACGATTGCTTTCTGGGTGTTGGGTTGGGGCCTTATGTTCGGTAATGGAAACGGCTTTATGGGTTTGGATGGCCTTTTGTTCTTAGGCGGAGCCGATAACAGCCCGGCAACCGGTGAGGCGTACAAAGGAGCCTATGCCGCACTCAACTGGACAGGAGTTCCGCTTCTAGCGAAGTTTTTCTTCCAGTTGGTATTCGCAGGAACGGCTGCGACGATCGTCTCAGGAGCGGTGGCAGAACGAATCAAGTACTTTTCGTTCGTCATTTTTAGCTTTATCATCGTAGGACTGATCTATCCGATCGTAGGGCACTGGGTTTGGGGGGGCGGCTGGTTGGCCCAAAAAGGCTTCCTAGACTTCGCCGGCTCCACACAGGTGCACTCGATTGGTGGCTGGGCTGCCTTGGCAGGGGTCATAGCACTAGGGCCTCGCTATGGAAAGTACAACAAGAACGGTTCCGTCAATCCCATTCCAGGCCACAACTTAGCCTTAGGGCTGATCGGTTGTTTTGTCCTATGGTTGGGATGGTTTGGTTTCAACCCAGGCTCTACCATGGCCGCGGATCCAGAGGCCATTTCGCGCATTTGTGTTACGACCAACACCGCAGCGGCTGCCGCCATGCTCTCGGCGACGGTGATTTCAACCATGCTATTGGGTAAGCCGGATTTGGGAATGACCATTAACGGTTGTCTGGCAGGGTTAGTTGCCATAACTGCTCCATGCGCTTTTGTCAGCGTCATGAGTTCCTTCATCATCGGATTAATTGCGGGTATCGTGGTCGTGTTGGCGGTTATCGGATTCGACAAAATCCGTATTGATGATCCGGTTGGGGCCTTAGCCGTTCACCTCTGCAATGGGGTGTTTGGAACGCTTTGTGTCGGCCTCTTCGCGGAATCTCAGTGGACGCCAGGACAGGCTGCAGGTCTTTTCTTCGGCGGCGGACTTAAACTGCTCAGTGTTCAGTTCTCCGGCATCATCGCGGTGGGCTTGTTTGTCTTTTTTGTGTCGGCTATCGTCTGGAAAATCCTGAAAATGACGATGGGCATTCGAGTCAGCGTCCAAGAAGAAATCGAGGGATTGGATATTGGCGAGCATGGGCAGACCACCTACCCTGAGTTTGTCGTGCGGAAACCGGCGTACTCCTACGTGAGCATCGCTGAGCGAATTGCGGAGTGAACCATGAACCCTTCGACTGCGCTCAGGGTTCATCGTGAGCGAGCCGTTGATTGGTTGGCACATTGGGAGGAGCGAGTCGAACGATGAAAAAAATCGAAGCAATCGTCCGGCCGGAGAAGCTTGACGACGTCAAAAAAGCTCTGGAAAAAGCCGGTTATCCGGGGATGACCATTAGCGAAGTGGAAGGCCACGGCAAGCAAAAAGGGGTTACCCGTCAGTGGCGGGGAGAGTCCTATAAAGTAGACCTGCTGCCAAAGGTCAAGATCGAAGTAGTCGTTTCCGATAAAGAGGCGGAAAGAATCCTCAGCGCCATCGCTTCGGCATCGAAAACGGGTGCTGTTGGAGACGGCAAGATTTTCGTCACCGATATTAAGGATATTCTGCGCATTCGAACAGGAGAGCGCGGAGAGGACGCTCTTTAAAATTTTAGAGTGGCATCCTCATTTGACGGGTCCTGCCGCTTCGCTACCCCCATATATCCTCGCCGCGTCGGACTATCGCCGCCGTCGGCTCCGGTATATGGGGACCCCAGCGAAGCGTCACCCGTCAAATGAGGACGTTGTTGGGACGATCTTCGCTTGACCCCCCTGAAGACGACGCGTATACTAAACCGACGTCCTTCCCGGGGACTTTTCGAGGCACTGAACACCTTCATTGACTAACACGAGGAGGCCAATCTATGGCACGGGTATCGGTTTCACAGGCTCGGCGGTCACAAAGCCGGGCGGCTGCTTCCGAGAGCCGAAGCACGGCTGCGGGGCAGAGCACGAACTCCAAGCATGTTGTCCCCATCTTTACAGATGAAGCCATCAAGCGAGTCTGGCAGGTGATTAAACAGCACAACATTACCGTCGTGGATCTTAAGTTCAACGACCTTCCAGGGCTTTGGCAGCATTTTTCAATTCCGGTGGAAGAAGTCGCCCAGAGTGCCAAAGAGGGCATTTGGGTCGACGGCATCGGATTCGACGGCTCCTCCATCCGCGGCTTCCAAAAGATCCAAGAGTCAGACATGAACTTGTATCCTGACCCCAGCACCGCAGTGCTGGACCCGGTTTGTGAAGCCCCCACCCTCAGCATGATCTGTGATATTTTTGACCCTCTAACAAAGGAAGCCTACAGCCGCGACCCACGCTACATTGCCAAGAAAGCCGAGGCATACCTCAAAAAGACAGGGATTGCGGATACCAGTTACTGGGGGCCGGAGCCGGAATTCTTCATATTTGACGACATCCGCTTCGACTCTACAGAAAATTCCGGTTATTATTTCATCGATTCTATCGAGGGGGAATGGAACTCCGGGCGCGATGAAAAACCCAATCTGGGATACAAGCCGCGCTTTAAAGAAGGCTACTTCCCCGTCCCGCCGCACGATGCGCTTCAGGATATCCGCAGCGTCATCATGGCGAAGGCTCGGGCAGCAGGGGTACCTGTTGAGAAGCACCACCATGAGGTCGCAACGGCCGGCCAGTGTGAAATCGACATGCGCTACTCGACCCTCACCAAAATGGCCGACCATCTACTCACACTTAAGTACGTCATCAAGAACGTCGCTCACAAATACAACAAAGTAGCCACCTACATGCCCAAGCCGCTCTTCGGTGATAACGGCTCCGGGATGCACACTCACCAGAGTCTGGCCAAGGCGGGCAATAACTTGTTCTTCGACAAAAATGGCTATGCCAGCATTAGCCAGATGTGTAAGTGGTACATTGGTGGTTTAATCAAGCACGCGCCGTCGATTTTGGCTTTCGCAGCACCCACCACCAACTCCTATAAGCGGTTGGTTCCCGGCTATGAAGCGCCCGTGAACTTGGCTTATTCCGCAAGAAATCGCTCGGCGATTTGCCGCATTCCGGTGTACGTCAACTATCCAAAGAGTAAACGGGTTGAGTTCCGAGCACCGGATCCTTCCTGCAACCCCTATATTTCGTTTGCGGCCATGCTCATGGCGGGGTTGGATGGCATCCAAAACCGAATCGACCCAGGCGACCCGGTAGATGAGAACATCTATGAGATGTCATCTGATAAAGCGCCCAAGCAAGTTCCGGGCTCTTTAGAGGAATCGCTCAACGCCCTGGAGCGCGATCATGAGTATTTGCTCAAGGGCAACGTGTTCACCAAGGATGTCATCGAGGTCTGGCTGGAATACAAGCGCCAGGAGATTGAAAAAGTCCGCCTCCGGCCGCATCCGTATGAGTTCTACCTCTACTTCGACGTCTAATCGTTCCAAAAAGGCAATTACAAGGAAACGGGGCGAGAATAACGCGCCCCGTTTTCCTCTATCTACCAACTTGCTGGTGATTACCCACGTTTCCCATGAAGGCTTAGGCACGCTGGAGGAGGTTTTTCGCCGTATTGGATGCGGGGTGCGATGCCTTCAGGCGGATCACTTGCTCGACCGTTTGCCGTCAATGGACTCATTCGATGGACTCATCGTGATGGGAGGTCCCATGGGGGTCTATGAGCAGAGGAAGTTTCCTTTCCTCAAACGGGAGTTGGTGCTGCTTGAGAAGGCGCTCCAAACAAAGCGTCCTATTCTTGGAATCTGTCTGGGGGCACAACTTCTCGCTCATGCTTTGGGAAGCTCCGTGACCAAAAACCCTCGAAAGGAAATCGGTTGGTATCCGCTGATGCGGGAACCCACTGCGCAAACGGATCCGATCTTTTCCGCTTTTGAATCGACGGAAACGGTGTTCCAGTGGCATGGAGACACTTTCTCGCTTCCCAAAGGTGCCCTGCGATTGGCAAGCTCCCCGCTTTGCCAGGAACAGGCTTTTCGTTATGAAGACAACGCCTATGGGCTTCAATTTCATGTCGAGGTGACAGAAGCCATGGTGCTTTCCTGGCTTAAGGTTCCTGAAAATCGGCAGGAACTGGATACATTGAAAGATGCTGTGGACCCGGAAATCATCCGCAAACAATCCAAGCAACACTTTCCGCGTTTGAAAGAGCTATCGACGCACGTCGCTCATCAATTTCTGGGCCTGCTCCCAGCCAAAAGAGGTGCCTCATGAGCCCTAAGCGCGCGCTGCGCAAAGATAAAGAGTATGTCCTGCGTCTTGCCAAAGAACACGATGTTCGCTTCATTCGGCTCTGGTTTACGGACATTCTCGGTTTCTTGAAAAGTTTTGCCATCACGATTGATGAACTCGAGAAAGCACTGGAAGAGGGAATGGGGTTTGATGGTTCTTCCATTGAGGGGTTTGCCCGGATCGATGAATCGGACATGCTCGCTTTACCCGATCCTAATACGTTCTGTCTGCTGCCTTGGCGGCCTCGAGAAAACGCAGTAGCACGGATGTTCTGCGACATCGCCTATCCTGGAGGCAAGCTCTTCGAGGGCGACCCACGCCAGGTCTTGAAGCGAAACCTCGCGCAAGCGGCGAAACTTGGGTTTACTTTTTATGTAGGACCCGAACTGGAATTTTTCGTATTTAAGAGTGCCGAGGCTCCTGTGCCATTGGATGCAGGAGGATATTTTGACTTAACCCCGCTGGATGCGGCATCGGATTTGCGGCGCGATATCATCTTGGCCATGGAAGAAATGGGAATCGGTGTAGAATACTCCCATCATGAAGCGGCTCCTTCGCAGCATGAAATCGATTTTCGCTATACGGATGCTTTGACGATGGCGGACAATGTCATGACCTATCGACTCATCGTTAAAGAATTTGCCTTCAAGCACGGCCTGTATGCGAGCTTCATGCCCAAGCCGCTTGCCGACTGCAATGGTTCTGGGATGCACGTCAACATGTCGCTGTTTAAAGGCGAGCGCAATGCTTTTTTCGATGTTCATGATCGGCTGCATTTGTCCAAAACCGCCAAGCATTTTCTAGCCGGTTTGTTAAAGCGCGCACCCGAAATGACGCTTGTTCTCAACCAATGGGTAAATTCTTACAAGCGGCTGGTTCCTGGCTATGAAGCTCCGGTCTACGTGACGTGGGCGCAGCGCAACCGGTCGGATCTGGTCAGGATTCCGATGTACAAGCCGGGTAAAGAGACATCTACCCGGATTGAACTGCGCTCCCCGGATCCTGCCTGCAATCCTTACCTGGCATTCAGCGTTGTTCTGGCGGCCGGGTTGGAGGGCATCGAGAAGCAGTACACGCTACCGGATGCTACTGAGGCGAACGTCTTTGAATTCAGCGAGTCTGAGAGAGATAAGCGTGCGATCGCGCAGCTTCCGAGCAACTTGGGCAAGGCCATAGAGCTTGCTGAGGATAGTTCTCTTTTGAAGCGCACACTCGGAGAGCACACCTTCCAGTCGTTCCTTGCGAATAAAAAGATCGAATATAACCGCTTTTACCGAGCCGTTACGGACTACGAAATCAAGACGTATCTGCCGTTATTATGACGGAAAGCGTAAGTTTTGGGACATGGGGCATGGGACAGGGAAGACAAGACATGTCCCATAACCCATGGCCCACGTCCCAAGATCATCTTTGCTAAGCCATGGCCAATAGACAAACGATCGATTTTTCTGAACCCCCATCCTCCCGGGTAACGGTCCTCGATCGGGGTAATCTCCATCGCGTACTGAATACCCCTCAACTGTTTGCAATCGGCTATGGGGACGTGGGTTCTTCCATTTATTACGCACTGGGGGTTACGACCTTATACGCTTTGGGGGCCGTTCCGTTGGCCCTGGCCTTGGCCGGGGTCGTTTTCTTCTGCACCGTCCTGACCTATACGGAGCTGACCACGGCCATGCCGGAGTCCGGCGGCTCCTGCAGCTTTGCGCGGCATGCTTTTAACGACCTCGTTTCGTTTATCGCCGGCTGGGCTCTTTTGCTCGACTACATCGTGACGATTGCCATTTCCGCCTATTCCATTGGGCCATATTTGAGCAACTTCATCCCCGCTTTGAAGAGTTCGGTGGGCAATGTGCCTTTTACCCTTGGAATCTTGGGAGTTTTGCTCGGGCTTAACGTGCTGGGTATCAAAGAGTCCACCCGTGTTTCGCTGCTTTTGTGCATCTTTGACATTGCCACGCAATTGGCGATTATCGGACTTGGGTTGGTTCTGCTCATGCAAATTGCCCAGCCGGCGCAGTTTTTTGAACACCTGCAGCAGCTTTGGAACCACATGCAAATTGGCGTTCCAGGGATGGCCTCTTCGCCTACTTGGCCGCAGTTTTGGAAGGGGGTAGGCATGGCCATGGTTGCCTACATTGGTATTGAGTCGATCTCCCAGCTTGCTGGAGAAGCTCGGCATCCCGATAAAACTCTGCCGCGGGCAACGATTTCGACGATGATCACGCTCTTCGTGCTCTACTTCGGCGTCTCAACCATTGCCCTCACAGCACTTACTCCTCAGGAGCTGACCACCGGTTATCTGGAAGATCCGATTGCGGGAATTGCGGCCTCCATGCCGTTCGGGAGGGAATACTTGGCTCCTTGGGTGGGGTTGTTGGGAGCCACCATCTTGTTCGTTGCCGCCAATGCAGGACTCATCGGGGCTTCTCGTTTGACGTTTGCGATGAGCGAGCACTTTACATTGCCGCGGCTTTTTTATCGCCTTCACCCCAGATTCAAGACCCCGTATGTGTCTTTGATCGCCTTTACCCTCATTGCGGGCCTGATCGTAATGGGAGCCAGGAATCTGACGCACATCGCAGAGCTTTATAACTTCGGTGCGATGCTCTCGTTCGCTCTGGCACACCTGTCCCTTTTGGGACTTCGGGTTCGGCAACCCGGCCTTCCGCGGCCTTTTAAGATTGGATGGAATATCCATATCGGCCGCTTCGAGCTGCCATTTACCGCGCTGCTAGGGTTCTTGGGAACTACGGCGGTGTGGGTGGATGTGATCTTCACGAAGCCAGCCGGTAGGAATCTTGGTTTTCTGTGGATGGGGGTGGGGCTTCTGTCTTACTTTTGGTATCGGCACCAACAAAAACTGCCCGCAGCAGCACGGCTTCAAATCGAACGCCTGCAAGTGCCTGGATATCAGCCAGTCAGCGTTCAAAAAATCCTCGTACCGATAACCAGCGCTCACACCAATGACGTCATGCAGTTTGCAGCAAAGCTTGCCAAGACTCACGGTGCGGAGGTGACGGCACTCACCGTCATCGAAATTCCCCCAACCCTGCCCCTCGACACCTTTTTCCCGGAAAAACTCGCTATTGCCGATTCCTTGATGGAGCAAGCTCAGGCAATAGGAAGGGAGTACGAGTTGCCGGTTGATGCCCAAGTCAAGCAAGCGCGTTTTGCGGGAGAAACAATCGTAGAAATCGCCAAGGAAGGAAATTACGATCTGGTTATTCTCGCAGCCAGACCAAGGCCCGCAGCACCCGGTTTGGGTCTTTTCGGTACGACCGTGGATTACGTCACCCGCAATTCTCCCGGCCGCGTTTGGGTGATGAGCGGCTCATCGGAAACGGCAAGTCCTCTTTCGCCACCGCAAAACCCCGCCTCTTAACCGCGCATTGTTTCCAAGACAACAGCTGCTGCGCGCTCTACCGCTCCTGGGGAGCCGAGTGCTAATCGAACCTGTCGCAGATTTTCCTTCATGATGCTGCGCTGTTTTTCATCGCGCAGCAGTTGAATCAATGTCTCGGCGATGCGGCGCGGGTTGGCCTGGGATTGGATCAGTTCCGGAACCACCCGCCGATTTGCCACGACATTGACGAGTGCAATGTCCGGCAACCGTAAGACCGCGCGCGCCGCCCAATAAGTAGGCCAAGAAGCCCGGTAGACAACCACCATGGGCACTTCTTGCAAGGCCGTTTCAAGAGTTACCGTACCCGATGCGACGACCGCTGCGTCCAAAAGCTGCAGGATATCGGCTGCTTGGCCGCTGACCACGCGTGCCTCAATCGGGCTACGAGAGAGTGCCCTCTGGAAGGGTTCTTCGGAAGCGCTGGCAGCGCGCAGGATGATGAACTGAAGTCCCGGCATCCTCCATGCCGCGCGCTCGGCAGCCTTGAGCATCAGGGGCAGATGACGCGAAATTTCCTTGTCGCGCGAGCCAGCCAGCAAGCCCACATTCATCCTCGATGGGTTTAGGTTCAGTTTTTTGAGGATTGTCTCTCGGCTTTCAGAAGGATGAGCCGAATCGATTAAAGGATGGCCCACCCAGCTGACAGCCACGTTGGCTTTTCGATAAAGTTGCTCTTCAAAGGGGAAAAACACCACCATCCGGTCCACGTAGCGCTGCACAAGGCGAAGACGCCAGCGGCCCCAGGCCCATAGTTGCGGGCTGATGTAATACAAAATAGGGATTTTGAATTTTTTTACGAGGGGAGCTACAAAGGGAAGGTTGAAATCTCCGAAATCAACCAGGATGACCAGATCCGGACGCTGTGTTTGCAAGTGAGCCTTAAGCGTTCGAAGGCTTTTGGAAAAGCGACCGATGTGGCGGGCAGCGTCAAATGGGCCAATGGCGCTGGCTGCGGTTAAGTGATCCAGCAGCTGCGCTCCGGCTTGAGCCATCGCGGGACCGCCTAGCGCAAAGAAACGAAGACCGGGTTCCTTTGCGCGTAGAGAGCGGATGAGGGATGCGGCATGGGCATCTCCGGATGGATCGCCGGCAACGAAGAGGATGGAAGGCATGTTAGTGACGAGCACACAGCACACAGCATACAGCACACAGAAGATCACGGATCATTCGTATAACTCACCGACTAGTCCTTTCTGTGTGCTGAGTGCTGTGTGCTGATTGCTTATTGACGACGCATGGCGCGCTCGATACGCAGGGCAAACTCCAATGCCGCGCGCCCCTCTTCGCCGCTGACTAATGGCCGTTTTCTTTGCCTTACGGCTTCAATGAAAGCAAAGAGCTCATCCTGCAGCGGAGGCCGCTGGTTGACTGGAAGCTGAACTCTTTTAATGGAGCCGTTTTGTTTCCTGGCAAGTTCAACGGTTTGGGCTTTATAGTCGATGGAAAGGTAGCTGTCTTCTTGGAAGACGCGGATGCGGCGGATGGCTTCGTCGCTGATACGGCTTGCGGTCAAGTTGGCGATGCAGCCGGATTCAAACCGTACCCGAGCATTGGCGATGTCCTCACTGGGTGAAAGGACCGGTATGCCCACCGCCTCTACTTGGCGACAACGGGAATGGACCAGAAGCAAGATAAGGTCCAGGTCGTGGATCATGACGTCCAGCACGACACTCACATCCGTCCCCCGGAACGGATAGGGCGAGAGTCGGTGCACTTCGATGAAGCGCGGGTGCTGAAGCCACTTCAACGCGGCATGAATAGCTGCATTGAAACGCTCTACGTGGCCGACTTGAAGGATGCATTTTTGGCGCTGGGCTTCTCGGATCAAAGCATTGGCATCTTTCAGATTAGTCGCAAGGGGTTTTTCGATAAGTAGGTGGATTCCTTGTCGCAGCAAGGACAGACCCACTTCTGCATGGAAACTGGTGGGTACGGCCAAACTGACGGCGTCCACCTTGCCTGCCAACTCGCGGTAGTCACTTAAGGCTTCGCAGTGAAGTGGTTTAGCCAAGGAAAGAGCCCGCTTGCGTTCTTTATCGCATACCGCGACAAGCCGCACTCCGCTTAAAGAGGCGTAAATTTGGGCATGACGGCTGCCCAGGTGGCCGACTCCTACTACAGCGACACGAAGGGGCACATGCCGCATTTTAGGTGTTTTGGGCGTTCGAGATGGGGTGGACATCAGTTGAGTCTACCAGAAGCCCTTGTCGGTCGTCAATTGGCGTGGTAAAATAACCCACTTATGTCCACGTATCTGAGACTGTTACGATATTTAAAGCCCCATCTGAGCATCTTCGGATTAGCCGTTGGTTGTATGGCCGCATCCAGCATCCTAAACGGCGTTCAATTCGGGGCCATTTTCCCGCTTGCCGATCGGATCATCACGAACAAGGGAATACCTGCTCCGGATTGGCTACCCCTGTGGCTCAAAGGCCTGGTTGGCTGGCTCAATGGCATTGAGCCTCTGCCGATGGCTGGCATGATCGCGCTGGGAATCCCTGTCTTGTTTCTTCTGAAAGGCCTCTTTGAATTCTGGCAGACGTTTTACATGAGTGCTGCTTCGCAGCGCGTGATCCGAGACCTGCGTCAGGCCCTCTTCGACCATGTCGTAGGGGTCTCCTTGGATTACCACCACCGTTCCACTACCGGTGGCACTATGTCGCGGATTCTGTACGACACAAGCATCGTTCAGAACTCCATCACCGAAGGGGTCACGGACCTTTTCTTCCAAACTTTCCAAGTGCTGACGTTCTTGGCCATTGCCCTGGCAATTGACTGGCGTCTTTCGCTGACCATTTGCGTCATCGTTCCTCTTATCGCTTGGCCGATTGGACGCATCGGCAAAGTGCTCAAGAAACTCTCGCAACAATCCCAGGTGGTGATGGGCCAATTGAACGCCACGATTCTGGAATCCATCGAAGGCGTGCAGGTGATTCAGGGCTTCCTCGTTGAGGAAGAGGTCAGGCGCAAATTTCAGGGGATGAATGAGCGCTCTTATCGGCTCACCCAAAAGCTTCAAAAACGCATGAATGCGCTCTCGCCTTTGACGGAGTTGGTTGCTTCAGCGGGCCTGGCGTTCGTATTTTGGATCGGCATTCGCAAGGTGGTCATGGATGAGATGACCTTAGGAACTTTTCTTATGTTCCTGGCTGCCATGGCCTCACTGGTGCGGCCTTGCAAGCGTTTAGCGCGGCTTCATGGCATCAACCAGCAAGCCCTGGCCTGCGCGGAGCGGATCTTCCAAGTCCTGGATACGCCTTCTTCGGTTGTGGAGCATGCCAAGGCGAGGGTTTTGCCAAGCTTCCACCGGGAAATCACTTTTGAGCACGTTTCTTTCCAGTACGATTCCCAGCCGGTCTTGCGGGATGTTTCCTTGAGCATTCCTTGCGGGGAAACACTGGCTCTCGTGGGGCCTAGCGGGGGCGGGAAGACGACGCTGACCAATCTGATCGCGCGTTTTTACGATCCAACGGCCGGGCGCGTTCGAATTGATGGAGTGGATGTGCGCCATGTGACGCTCTCCTCGTTGCGCGGGCAGATCGGCCTTGTCACACAGCATACCTATTTGTTCAACGATACCGTCCGTGCGAATATCGCCTTAGGAAGGCCGCAAGCGGAGTTAACCGAGATCGTCGAGGCGGCAAAGCTTGCGAATGCGCACGAGTTCATTACTCGGCTTCCCAAGGGCTACGATACGTTCGTCGGTGAGCGCGGAGATATGCTCTCCGGAGGGGAAAGACAGCGGCTGGCGATTGCCCGTGCTCTGTTGAAAAGCCCTCGAATTTTAATTTTCGATGAAGCGACAAGCCAGCTCGATGCCCAGTCGGAGCATTTGATCACCGAGGCCATCGAGCGTCTTACCAAGGACAGAACCGTTCTTATTGTGGCACACCGACTTTCCACGGTCCGGCTCGCCCACCGGATCGTGCTGATCCAGGAAGGGCGCATCGTGGAGCAAGGCAGTCACGACGAGCTTCTGCAAAAGAGCCCCCTGTATCGGAGGTTCTGTGAGCTGCAGCTGATGGTGACCAGCTAGTGCTTCGACACGATTGACCTGATGAATTCTCAAGGGGTCAATCGTGCTCAGTGCCTCGATTTTCCTCGGCACTGAGTCCTGAGCGCAGTCGAAGGACTCAGCACTAGTGGTGAGCTATGTCGAACCACTAGCTCATTCACGCAGGGCCGTCGGGAAGGCAAAGGGAGGTACGTCGAATGACCACCGAGTTGGTCAGGCAGTTGTTGGAAGCGGGTGTTCACTTTGGACACCAAACGAAGCGCTGGAATCCGAAAATGAAACCCTTTATTTTCGGAAGCCGGTCGGGCATCTACATTTTGGATTTGGAAAAAACCGAGCAATGCCTGAAAACCGCTTGTGATTTTCTGGAAGACATCGCAGCCAGCGGCCAAAAAGTGCTGTTTGTCGGTACCAAAAAACAAGCGCGATCGATATTAGCCGCTGAAGCCGAACGTGCCAAGATGCCATTTGTGGTGACCCGTTGGCTTGGGGGCACTTTGACCAATTTCCAGACCATACGTGCCAATATTGAAAAGCTGCGGCGCTTGCGCTTGCAAAAAGAAAGCGGTTTCTTCGAGCGGATCTCGAAGAAAGATGCCAAGAATCTGCAACGGCAGCTCGACGGATTGGAGGAGCGGTTTTCAGGGTTAGCCGAGGTGGACCAAGTCCCAGGGTGTCTGTTTGTCGTCGATACCAAGCGCGAAGAAATCGCTGTTCGCGAGGCCCAGCGGGTCCAGATTCCCATTGTGGCCATATGCGATACGAATACGGACCCGGACTTGATTACTTATCCGATCCCAGGCAATGACGATGCGATCCGATCGGTGAAATTGATGGTTTCCATAGCCGTAGAACGCATCATCGCAGGGCGACGTCGGTTTGAATTGCAGAACCAAAGTGCAGAGCTTGCCAAGGCGGCCTCTGAGGCAGGGGAAGACTCAAGCGACGCATCCGTTGCTTCCTCGGAAGAAGCGGCACCATCGACCATAGCCTCCGAGCGCAAGGACGCAACCCAATGACGAAGGTGAGCTTGGACTCTATCAAGGCATTGCGCCAGCAAACGGGAGCTTCCATCAATGACTGCCGCCAAGCTCTGGCAAATTCCGGAGGGGATTCGGAAAAAGCCAGGGAATTTCTGCGGCAAAGAGGAGCGGCCATTGCTGAGAAACGCCAGGTGCGTGCGGCAGGACAAGGCAGGATCGAAGCCTACATTCATCACGATGGACGCTTAGGCTCCATCGTGGAAGTCAATTGTGAAAGCGATTTTGTCGCTAGGACACCGGAATTCATCCAATTCTGCAAGGATGTGGCGATGCAGGTGGTGGCGAAAAATCCGCGCTTCGTCAGTGTAGAGGAAGCCTCCGATCAAAAATCCATGAGCGATGAGGATAAAAAAGCCCTGTGTCTTTTGGAACAACCGTTTATCAAGGATGAAAAAATATCTATCGGCGATCTGCTGAAATCTTTGATCGCCAAAACAGGAGAAAAGGTGGTCATCCGACGGTTCGCGCAATTCACACTGGGTGCCAACGATGCGGCCTGCTGAGCGCACGGCGAAATACAAACGCATCGTGTTGAAGCTCAGCGGAGAAGCACTCCAAGGCAAACTGGGTTTTGGGATCGATCCTGAAGTGCTCGATGATTTTGCCCAGCAAATCAAAGAGGTGAAGAATCTGGGTGTGCAGATCACGGTTGTGGTAGGCGGAGGGAATATTTTCCGAGGGTTATCGACGGCGAAAGCCACGGGGATGGAGCGGGCAACAGCGGATTATATGGGAATGCTAGCCACTGCGATCAATGGGCTGGCCCTGCAAGATGTGCTGGAGCGCTTGGGAGTTTCCACCCGCGTCCAAACGGCCATTGAAATTGCCAAGGTTGCCGAGCCCTACATCCGCAGGCGGGCCATTCGGCATTTGGAAAAAGGACGCGTGGTGATATTCGTAGGAGGCATCGGCAGTCCTTTCTTCACAACGGATACGACGGCAGCCCTCAGGGCCATGGAGATTGGAGCGGATGTGGTGCTAAAAGCGACTAATGTGGATGGCATCTATACGGATGATCCTGCCGTCAATCGGCAAGCGAAGAAATTTAAGACGCTCAGTTTCTCTGAGGTGATCAAGAAAGATCTGAAGGTCATGGATGCCACCGCCGTCAGTCTTTGTCGTACGAGCAACATTCCCATCGTGGTTTTTGATTTGCATCAACCAGGAAACATCAAACGGGTCGTTTGCGGCGAAGCGGTTGGAACCAAAGTGGTCAGCCAGTAGGGAGTCCCACCTGATTTGCGTTGCAAATCATACCGGTGGGACTGAAAAGAGTCCCACCTGATTTGCTGTGCAAATCAAAGATGGTGGGACTGAAAGGAGGACACAGATGTTAACCAGCCAAACACTGACAAAGGATGCGGAAGACAAAATGAAGCGCGCCCTTGCCAATGTCAGCCGGGAGTTCGGCGAGGTGCGCGGCGGCCGTGCGACTCCTGCACTGGTGGAGCATGTGACAGTGGAATATTACGGCACCGCAACCCCGTTGCGGCAACTTGCTGCCATTACCGCCCCGGAGCCGCATTTGTTGATTATCCAGCCCTGGGATGCCAAGGCAGTGGCCGATATCGACAAAGCGATCCAGAAAGCCTCCTTAGGCCTTGCCCCGATCGTGGAAGGGAAAATCCTGCGATTGCCCATTCCTCCCTTGACCGGGGAGCGCCGGGATGAGCTGACGAAGGTGATTCACAGGATGGCGGAGGAAGGCCGGGTGAGTATCAGGACGGTTCGCCGCGATGCGAATGAAGCGGTCAAGAAACTCAAGAACGAAAAAAAGCTAACCGAAGACGACGTGTTCAAATCGCAAGAGGCCATCCAGAAGCTCACCGATAAGTACACGGAACAAATCGACGCTTTGGTTAAGGCAAAAGAACAAGAGCTTCACAGCACTTAGCCATTTTCCTTCATTTGCGCCTTCAGAGCCCAGCGAATCCTCGCTATCGCGTGTTATAATATTTTTTTGGCAAATTTCATTCTTGTCTTTTTGTTCTTTCACAATTTGGGCCGCTAGCTCATCAGGCAGAGCAACAGCCTTGAAAAGGGTCGCTATCGGGTAACCGATAGACGAGAATCCCGTAACTTGCGGGGACATCTGGGTGTATCCCAAGGTACTTCCTCTCTCATGGAAGTAAAAAGCCAAGGGTGCAGACAATCCGCAGCCAAGCCCTCGATGCTTAGCTTTGCAAAGCTAAGCATCGGGAGAAGGTTCAACGACTATAATCGGGACCTCCATTGATTGGTTGTGGGGAAGTAAGGCAATGGGGGATGGGATAGTCTGATCTGTGTGGCGACACGCAGTTAACACAAATGTTTAAGCTGTGGGTGCTGGGTTCGAGTCCCAGGCGGCCCAGCTCGTTCCGCCTTCGGCGGAACGAGCAGAGCATTTGAGATTGGAGCATTGGAAATTAGGAAAAGCCAATCTCAAATGCGGTCTAATGCTCCAATGTTCCAATCTCAAAGGGAACAATGGCATGTCCTATGAATTCTTCGACCATACAGCGGATATTGGCATACAAGCACAGGGTTCTTCATTGGCCGAACTCCTCATGGCCATGGCCTGCGGTTTAAGAGAATTGGTCGCTGAAGATAGCCTAATTCAGCCACAAGAACAACGCGCCATAAAGCTTGCAGCAGAAGACCCCGCCTCGCTGCTGCGCGTTTGGCTTCAGGAGCTGCTTTTCTGGTTCTCAACCGATCGTTTTCTTCCTGCCAAATATGAGTTGAGCAATGTCACAGCCACTACCGTTGAGGGTCGAGTGCAGGGGGAGCGATTCGATCCGATGCGGCATGTGCCAGGGCGCGAGGTCAAAGCGATCACGAGGCATCAGCTTGAGGTGAAGCAGCAAGCAGGCAAATGGTTCGGGCGGGTGATTGTGGATATTTAAGGAGTGAACGCGTTAACGCGTGCGCGGGTTATCGCGTTGACTCATAAACACGTAAGCGCGTGAACGGGTTAGCGCGTGAACGCGTTCACACGTTAACGCGCAAACACGTTAACGTTTCCATGGACAAACAGTGGAACGGGCCGCTTGAGAAAATCGACGAGTACCATTGGAGGATTCCAACCTCCTACAGCCGGGGAATGCGCGTCCCCGGCATGATTTTTGCCGATGAGAAGCTGCTCAAGGATATCACGGGGGATCAAGCGCTACAGCAGGTAGCGAATGTCGCACACCTTCCTGGAATTCTCAAAGCTTCCCTGGCGATGCCGGATATTCACTGGGGATATGGAGCACCCATTGGGGGAGTTGCTGCATTCGACCCGCAGAGTGACGGTATCGTGTCACCCGGCATGGTGGGCTACGACGTGAACTGTGGCGTCAGACTGGTTAAAACCGACTTAACAGCCGATGAGGTGCGCCCAAAAATTCGTGGACTGGTAACTGCATTGTTTAACGACATTCCCTGCGGTGTCGGTGTCAGCGGGCAGATCCGGCTTAGAAATAAAGATGCCGCCAAGGTCATGGCGCAAGGAAGCCGCTGGGTGGTTAGCCAAGGTTACGGCATTGCTCGGGATTTAGAATATACCGAATCGCAAGGAACTTTACCCGATGCGGATCCTTCCGCCGTTTCCGAGCGCGCGATCGAAAGGGGTCACGACCAACTGG
>JACPAW010000045.1 GCA_016180605.1 Candidatus Omnitrophota bacterium
GTGATCACTCGAGGCGAGCTCTTGGCGGCACTGGCGGCAGAGCGGCAGCTCATCGGGGTCGCGGGTGCGCATGGAAAAACGACGACTTCCGGGATGGCTTCTGAGTTGCTTCTCCATGCAGGGTGGGATCCGACGGTGGTAGTCGGAGGCATGATGCTCTCTACCGGGACGAATGCGCACTACGGGGCGGGCTCCTACTTGGTTGCGGAGACGGATGAATCCGATGGGTCCTTTCTGCATTTGTGGCCGACCATCGCCATCGTCACGAACATCGATCGCGAGCATTTGAACCACTATGGCAGCTTCGAACAACTCATCAGCGCGTTTGAGCAATTCACGGGCCAAATCCGTCCTGGAGGAACCCTCATTCGCTGTTATGACGATGCCCTGATTCGGCGAACGCTCTCTTTTCCTTCCCAGTTGAGTTATGGTTTGGAGCCTGGAGCGGATCTGACGGCAGAGCGCATTTGCCTTGAAGGAATAGGCAGCCATTTCCAGGTTTCCTACCGCGGCCGCCGGTTGGGTTCTTTTCTGCTGCAAGTGCCGGGATGCCATAATATCCTTAATGCTTTGGCGGTCATCGGACTTGGTTTAACCCTGGATTTGCCGCTGGCTACGATTCGGGAAGCATTGGCGAATTTCCGAGGGACAAAGCGCCGGTTTCAGTTAAGCCGTCTTCCCAGTGACATTTGGCTGGTTGAAGATTATGCCCACCATCCTTCGGAAATCCGAGCGACACTGGCTGCCGATGCCATGACGAACCGCCACCGGATTGCCGTTTTCCAGCCTCACCGCTATACACGCACCCAATCCCTGGAGCGGGAGTTCACTACTTGTTTCGACCGCGCCGATGGGGTGCTGATCACGGATATTTATCCTGCATTCGAGCCGCCGATTCCCGGGATTACCGGAGAGCGGTTGGCTCGACTCATCAAAGCTCACGGGCATCCTTGCGTGCGTTATGTTCCGAAACAAGAGCTCATTGCTTTCACCAGTCGCATCGCCCGTTCCGGAGATACGCTGTTTTTCCTCGGAGCTGGCGATATCAGTGAGGTGTGTCATGAAGTGGCCCGGCACTTGCGTGCGCCCGGACGAACCGTTAGCTAATCATACCAGCTTCCGCATCGGTGGCCCGGCGGACTGGTTTGCAGAGCCATCTACTCTGGATGACCTGGTTGCCATTTTGCGAGAAGCGGATGAACAGGGGATTCCAGTGAGTGTGGTAGGCGGCGGGACAAACACGCTCGCTGCAGATCGCGGTGTCCAAGGGTTAGTACTCCATTTGGGAGCAGGTTTCCGAACCATACGTGAGGTTTCTCGCGCAGACGAAGAACGTGTTCGAGTGGTCTGCGGTGCCGCTCTTCCAACACAGCGGTTGGTGTCTTTGGCGGCAAAATACGGCTGGGGCGAATTGGAGCATTTGGCGGGGCTTCCGGGGCAGATCGGGGGAGCGGTGACGATGAATGCCCAGGAGATCGGGCAATTCGTGCAAGGACTCAGAGTCGTAGACTTCGACGGTTCGGTAAAGGACTTAAGCCGGAAAGAATTGAATTTCCGCTACCGGTATGCGGCACTGGAGCCAGGAATTATCACCGAAGCGATACTGGAATTTCCTAAGGTATTGGCTGCTGAAGCCTATGCGCGCATTCGCCAGGCGTTCGCTTATCGCAATACCACTCAGGAGCTGCGGCTTCCTTCCGCCGGATGCGCTTTTAAAAATCCCACAGGTTCCAGTGCGGGGAAGCTCTTGGATCAGGCGGGCTTAAAGGGAGCACGTATTGGTGATGCGCAGATATCCCTGCGCCATGCGAATTTCATCGTCAATGTAGGGCAAGCAAAGTGCGACGATGTGCTAGCCCTCATGGAATATGCGCAAAGCAGAGTCCGAAGACAATTCGGTGTGGAGCTGGAGCCGGAAGTCCGGCTCATCGGAGAACGATTGGCATGGACCCCATGGACATAAAACTTTCGCTTAAGGTGGCCGTCATCATGGGTGGCCCATCGGGAGAGCATGAGATTTCGCTTAAAAGCGGTCAGGGTATAACCCATGCCTTGACGCGCCAAGGTTGGTCCGCGCAGGCAGTCGTCATTCCTAAAGAACTGAGTGTGGCGCAAGCCTGTAGTTGGGCCCGTGCACAGCTTCCTGTATTGGATGTGGATGTGCTGTTTCTGGCATTGCACGGTTCATTCGGCGAAGACGGTACGATTCAGGAAATCTGCGAGGAATTGCACTTGGCCTTCACCGGTTCGGATGCATCCGCAAGCCGGCTTGGCATGGATAAAGCTTCTTCAAAGCAGCGTTTTGCATCTTGTGGGCTGCGCGTGCCAAGGGGATTAAAAGTGGATCTTTCCACGGAAGGATCGCAACTCTCATTATCGGTTCTACGAAAATTAAGCAGCATCCCTATTTCCTTTCCGGTTGTTGTCAAACCGGTCGATCAGGGCTCAAGCCTGGGAATCTCGTTGGTATCCGCAGAAAAAGACTTAAGTGCGGCTCTATCGGCAGCCGGGCGCTTTAGTAAATGCCTGCTCATCGAGGAATACATCACCGGCAGGGAATTAACCGTCGGCGTTTTGGGCGATCAAGTGCTTCCCGTCATTGAAGTGCGCCCGATGCATTCGTTCTTTGACTATACGGCCAAATACACAGCAGGCCTGACGGAATATTGCATTCCCGCTTCGGTCACTTCCGAAGAAGCAACGCGGGCTCAACAGGCGGCATGGAGCGCTCATCAGGCACTCGGATGCCGGCACTTATCCCGTACTGACATGATCTTGAATGGGAAAGGGGAACTTTTCGTTTTGGAAGTCAACACGATTCCCGGTTTTACTCCGACGAGTTTAGTCCCTAAGGCTTGTGCTTCCATCGGCATCTCCTATGAGTCGTTGTGCGAGCAGCTGGTGATGATGGCTTGGCTTGGTTCCGGCCATTTGGCGAGGACGTGATCGAAAATGCGGATGAGGCGCAGGCGACAGCGGCAAAGGCTGCGGGGAATTTTTCCGAGATTACTATCCCATTTATGGGCGGGGATCATCGGGCTATCCCGGTGGTTGCTCCGGCATCCACAGCCCTTCGGTGCCCTGTGCCTGATCCTGGCAATCGGCTGGCTGCTTCGGGCTTACATGCTTCAAGCAGAAGATTTTCGCGTTTCCCGCGTTGCGATACCGGTCAATAGTCCGCTGACCGTTTCAGAATCGCTTGTAGGAACGAATATCTGGCGCGTGGATGTAGAAGCCTTGGCAGATACGCTTGGCAAGCAACAGCCATGGCTTAAGGAAGTGCGGGTGATTCGGCAACTTCCGGACACCTTAAGGATCGATCCTATCCCGCGCGTGCCGATTGCCCAAGTCCGTTTGGATCACTGGTATTCCGTGGACCGGGCGGGATTTCTTTGGCCTTCAGCGGAAAATGAGCCCAATGAGCGTCTTGTTCGCATCGCAGGACTGGGT
>JACPAW010000141.1 GCA_016180605.1 Candidatus Omnitrophota bacterium
GCCGCAGAGGATGAGCGAGAACCTTCAGGAAGGCGGTTTTGATGAGGTGGGCTTGGTTTGTCTGCGCTATAGCTATAGGTGTATACTCCTATATTCACATATTAGCATATAATAGGGAAACAACCCTGTCAAGAGTTAACGACACGGGAGAGGGTAGAATGAGGGCCATCAGTCCTTGCCGAGGGTGGCCAGGACGCGTTCGGATTCCTTGAATTTCTTGCGCAGAATGACCGCAATGGGCCGCAAGATTTTGAAGATGTCGTGGTCTCGGATGGCGTAGTAGACGGTCGTGCGCTCTTGATGGGAAGTAAGAATTCCTGCTTCCCTAAGGGCAAGCAGGTGCCGGGAGAGCGTGGACTGCTCCACTTCCAGCGATTTGACGAGGATACCGACGCTCTTTTCTCCGTGCTTGAGGGCCTCGATGATCTTCAGGCGAATGGGGTAGCTTAAAGCCCGAAGGAAGTCCGCCTTGACCTTATAAACCATATCTTCCATCAGACCCTTATCCTTCATCACTTCCTTAGGGGCTCTTAAACCCGGGCGACGGTTCGCGCAAACAGGCGGATAAGCAAGCGGGAGAAGAAAAGCGAAGCGAAGGTAATAAATATCGAGAGTTCTTGTATGCCGTTAAACACCACACCGGTGATATCCAGATAGTGGATCCTTCCCTGCCTTAAGTGGATCAACGATTGTTTCCAGAAACGCTGCATCGATCGGCGCGTCCACGTCAAAGAGTGGGAACAAGGATTCCACCGCTTCAACCATAAAAGCAACCGGGAAGGAATGGGATTCGACAGCGGCGGCACGTGCGGCATATTTCGGTACAGCACCCCTACCGCTTGCTGGTAGGCATGCTGAATCTCAGAAACGCGCATCCGCCGCCATCCTCGAACACTCGAAGGAAGCCGTTGCAGCTCCTCAACGACGCGCTGTTCAAGGACAGAGCGCTTGCGCGTCTGCAACCAAACCTCCTCCATCTCCAGGGCTAATCGCGGCCAGAGCCTGGCGTAGCGCCAGAAGTCACAAAGCCGGTGTTTCAGGTACCTCCAGGGAGATTCGATCGGAAATCCAGGCCGGCGTTCCTTCCGCGCTTTGAGGCGTACGAAGCCGTGGATCATCGGATGACCTTGCTCGACCTCCCAGGAATTCTTATACCAGATAAAGTTGGCGAAAACCGCCCAGTAGTTCTCGGGATTCACGCGCCAGAGGATCCGTTTCATGTTCTTCAGGCTGTAGAAGCGCTTCCAGGCTTCGTTGTAGGCCTGCGTCCATTCTTCACGGGACATCTTAGGATGCCGCGTCGTCGCATGGAAGGAGTCGTAGCGATTCAAATCGGCGTCCAATTCAACTCCTTGTCGTACTAATACGCTGTGGTCCTGAGAACCCGGCAGCGGAGTGAGCATGAAAAAAGAGGCCTGCTCTGGACCCAGATCTTCTATGAGCTGGTCGATGTCCTGGCGAACGGAGGAGAGGGTATCGAACGGAAACCCGATGATATAGGCCGCATGCGTATTAATCCCGGCCTGCCGATAGGCCTCAAAGAGGGCACGGAAATTCTCAAGTTTATTCTGACGCTTCCCGGCCGCTTCCAGGTTCTTGGGATTGAGACTCTCCAGCCCAATGAATACCTGGGAACAACCCGCAGCTTTGGCTTTCTCAATGAAACGAGGCAGTTTGTAGGACTGCGTGTCCGCTTGCACCATAAAACCAATGTGGATTCCCTCTTGCTGCCGCAGCCGGATTAACCCATCCAGAATCGCTTCCCAGTACTTGTTCCGGCAGAAATTATCATCCGTGAAGAAGTAAGAACCGATGCGATGGTGGTGGTAGTTTTCCCGAATGGCCTGAAGCAGTCGCTCGACATCACGAAACCGCATCACTCGACCTTGGACATTGATGACGGTGCAGAACGAGCAGTTGAAAGGACAACCACGCCCGCAGTCTAAAGTGCTGAAATTCGGTGAGACAAAACGTTTGGCATAGGGTTTGCTGATCCTGGGAAGAGGAGCGGCTTGAAGCGCAGGAGGTTCCCGCAGAAAATTATATATCGGATTCAGTTTTCCGTCGACCGCATCCCGTAGAATCGCTTCCCAGCGGCCCTCGATTTCTCCAGCCACAACGCTTACTCCGGCATCCAACAGTGCTTTGATTTCAGATGGCAACTCGGGCAGCATCGCTAGAGAGCCGCTGACATGAAACCCGCCGATTAAAACATCGATTTTACCCTTACGAAACTCCATGGCTAAATCGTTTGCCCGCGCAAACTGGTTGCTCTGCACCCCCACCAAACAAACGATTGTTTTGGTGTCGCGCCGGCGGCTACGCCTTAAGATGCCCGACACATCGACTCGTTGCACCGTTTCATCGATGAGCTTGATCTGCCAGTGAAGCCTGGAACCTAGAACCCCACGCTGACGCACATCCTCCGTTAATCCATAGAGGCAGGTCAACGTGTTGCTGGGCAGCACCCCTTTCCAATATCGGATCACATAGCCCTGCTCGTCGTACTTCGAGGGCTTGATCAGATAGATGGCCAGTCGTCTAACGCTAAGACTTCCGGAATCACGCGTCATGAGAGAATGAAAGCATGTTTTATTATACCAGGACTTGGGAATGCGAAGATAACGATTGGTGGCGTGGTTGGTTACCTTCACGCAGACGGTCAGTTTAACTGGCGCCAACTGAGGACAACTACCTGGATGGGATTGCTGTTCCTGGCGGGATTCAGGGCATCATCGTAAATGTTCAAGGCTTCATCGTAGTGGACATCAGCACTTCCCCGAACGATGATTTCGCGGCCAATCACGGCGCCATAGAGATCGCCGTTGCCGAGGATTTCGACTGTTGCGTCGGGGGCGTTCAACTTTGCAAAAAGATCGGCATCTCCACCCATCGAGACGCGTAAACCCTTCACATGGAGAGTGAGATTCGTGGGAAGCTTTTCCGCAGTCTCAATTCCTCCCTTTCCAGAAACCTGAATATCCTCTTCCACATACACTTGGGCAGGTCCGATAAAGACCAGCTTGCCATGTCCTGAAATGCGAATCTCACGAAATCGATAGAGACCACCCTCCAATGCCACCACTTCATGTCCTGAAATTAAAAGGCGCCCACCGTCGGGAAGCTGGGGCATCTCTACCGGCTCTAGCGCGGTCCCAACCTCCGCTACACGGACTTCACCCTCAATCCATGACCAGGTCTTTGATGTCTGCCAGAGGGTTTTCTCCGGATCGCTGCCTGGACCTAAGATCACATCCCCAAGGATGGCGACTCTACCCATGAGAGCCACCGCTTTTCTCTCATGCCCATTGGTCACAACCTGAAGGTTCCCTCGACTCTCCTTGAGACCGTACGATCCTTGACGCGAGTTGTAGCTATCCACCCTTACTCCCCTTTCGTCCTCCTCCGTATCATCGCCAAAACTGTCAAATCGGATGGATCGCTCACCTAATACCCCATAGCCAGGACCGGCAACTTTCACCCTCTGGACTATCGCTTCGATCGTTCTTGAGGTATAGCCGAAGGCTGTCGGATCGTTTGAGGGGTAAAAACCTGTTGCCCGAACTCTCCACTGAGAAGACTGCGCTGGACCCACCCAAATGGAATACCCACCGGAACCGTTTTCAATATCCGTATAGTCCACACCCATGTAATCGGGATCTTCCTTCAGCGAGTGAATCGCCACGTCAAGACCAGCCTCGCTTAGGTAAAATGCCTTCATCTGATGCCAGTCCCTTAGAGTAGCCCGCTGTGCCACTGTGGAGTAGGTCAGCAAGCCGCCGCTCCAGACCAGCAAGGTTCCTGCCATCACCAATGAAAATATGAGTGCGCTCCCGTGTCCGTTCACCCGCCAGTCCCCCTGTCTTTTTCAGGCAAGCAGAGTGAGTTTCTCTCGCACATCCAGCGATCAACGCATCGGTACGATGCGGATGGAATCCGCCCCTTTTAAGGGGATGCCAGAAATGGTCAAACCTTCCAGAATGCCTTGCGTGTCTCCTGTTTGAAACGCGGTCCGTTGGGATTCGAAATGACACACAAGATCCAAGCGGCCATCCGCGTTCACATCCTCTGGCTTACAGAACACCAGGCTCTGTTCCGTTCCCAGCCGGCCGAACGTCAACGTGCTCTGCTTGACCACCTCCGGTGCCTTAAATCGATTGGTTGATAGGATAGCCACAGGAATCTTTCCCGGACTTTTTGGATTGATGGGATTCTCAAGCGACCCTGGCTTGATGTCAATGGGAACACTCAGGGGAGCTTGGGTGGGTTGGATGGCATATTGCAATAGCATAAGATCCGATTGTCCCTCAACGTTACCCCCTTCCGAAAAGCTCTTCGAGTCACCGACTGCGTAAAGGTAAGACCCAACACGTTGTACTGCCCATGCGACATCATTTTCTCTGCCACCGTAGTAATGGGTTGAAAAGATCGAACCATCGGCCGGATTCAATTCCAACAAGAACGCGTCTTGCTTGCCGACTCCAAAACTGGAAGTGGTACCTACGACGTAGAGTCGCTGGTTCTCCGGCGCGGTGCGGGCATGGTCATTCACGGTAACCCCGTAGGCTTGATCATCCGCTGGCCCACCCCACGTTTTACTCCATAAGAGATTTCCGGACTCATCATATTTCAGTATGACACCATCCATACCGCCGTTTGGACCATTCTTGATCGTTCCCACCACGTAGAGGTCCACCGCCGTAGATTGATACCGCTTTGAGGAAACCAGCGCCATTGCTCCACGCCATCCGGGAATAAAACCAGGATGGCTGCGGACCCAGATGAGGTTGCCCACATCGTCGTATTTCCACAACGCGATTTTCATAGCGTTGGAATCCGTGTAGGGATAATGGGTCATCCCGGCAACGTAGACGTAGCCGTTGAGGTTAGTGGCCGCACTCCCAAAACTGCTCATGAACCATCCCGTGTTGCCTAACACACGACTCCATCGCAGGGTGCCGGAGCCATCGTACTGGGCAAGAACGGCTGCGTTGTTTGCCCCGTTGGCCTGCGCGTAACCCGATGCATAGATGTAATGAGAGGCGCCGCTGCGGTCCGGCCCGTAGGTTACCGCTAAGAAGGATTCATTGCCTCGGTAGGTGAAGAAATTAGGCTTCGCCAACCATTCTGCTCCTCCAACACTGGACCCTGTAGCTCCCGTGAGTGGAAATTTAACCAGCACGCTTTTGTGTTCCTTTCCCCCAAATCCGTCTTCCGTCTGTGACCAGCTGCGGCCAGCAAAAAAGACTCCCCCTCGAGTTCCCACAACAGAGTCAAATACTTCGCTATTGACGTTGCCGGAACCATTGGCAACGTGAGGCCAGTAAGCTGTCCACTCCAGCTGCGGCGAACCATCCTTCGAAGAGAGCGTGTAGTGAAGCCCAATGGACTGACCCCTCAGAAGCGTTTCATCGACTCCGGAGAGATACACATCCGAGGCGTTGTGATAGGAAATTGCCGTTCCACGCTGGTTACCGCTACCCCCGTAAAGTACGGCCTTCTGAAATTTCACTCCCCCGTTTTCCTCCGCGTTACCGATCAAACCCCCTCCAAAGAAAACGACCGATGCAAAAAGCAGTCTGGCAATGCAAGGTATCCCCTTCATGGTGATTCCCCTCCCGCGTAACCTTTCCCGACCGGGTATAAAAAATCCCCATCCGAACCACTCGGATAGGGACTTCTGCGGTGGTTAAGGCACTTCCTCTCTGTTTCGGCAGCTAGGCTACCTTGGCGCATGCTGTAGGCCCTATGGCTTTGCGACCCTGCCTTTCGGCACCCGCCGCATCGTTTCAGCGGGCCCGCCACGATCTGTGGCGCAGGTGTGCTCTTATCGTTCAGAGCTCTTACGAACCGAAAACGCTGAGGGCAGTCTTTGAGGGCAATCAATCACTGAAGGCTTGTCTGAGGGTTATTACTTCTCCAACCTTACCTGACCCAACAATAAAAAGCAAGAGGGGGGTGAATTCGAATTTCACTCCTTGGTGTAGGCGCCGAAACCTTAATCCGCACGCGGCTGTGTCAGGGAATTACTTCCATCTGCCCGCCGCGGGTACGGATGCGCCCGACGCCGACAGGATTTGCCGGCGGCACATCGCTGGCGCGATAACTCAGTGCGTTTGGATCGTTCCAGGGAAAGCCTTGGACGCCAAACTGGAAATTCCCCCGATATACCGATGCCGCAGGCTGCCGGTTCGAATCGGGCACAAAAGTCAGGCAGCCGGGATTCGCACCGCAGTTGGGTAAGAGTTTCAGCCAGCCGAAACCGAGCGCGATATCCCGGCCATCGGTTGGCGTGCGGACCGGAGCTGTGCCTACACGCGCGATGAGATACCAAGGGTTCAGCGTCCATCCCCCATCCGGGAAGTTGTTCACGCCGAACCAGCCCTGTTGGCTTGGCTGAGTGGGATCGAATACAAAATCGAAAAAGCCGCTGCGGAACCGAATCCAGCCCTTGCCAAGGTTAACCGTGTAGGAACCACTCTGATTCGGCCCGTTAAGGACGATCACAAAATCGGACTCATTGAGAATGGCTGGATGTCCGAAATCGTGCGTGCCGAACAGCACGGTCTGACTGGGTTGCGAAAGGTCCGGCTCGAAGCCTCCGTCAGGTGTCTTCCATCCATACCCCAACGAGATGGGATTCCCCTGAAAACTGCTCCGGCCAGTTTCATCCAGCACCTTGCCCAACGCGAATACTTGGTAGCCGTATGAGAACAGGCGCGATGCATCGGCATAAGGCCTGATTCCGTAATCCGCGCTGACCGTATTGCTCACTATCCATTTCCCAACTTCCGCACGGGCTTTGATGCGGACCCGGCCATTCGTGAAATTTCCTAAACCAGGAACAACCCCTCCGGGCACAAGAACCGGTGAGCTGCCAGTTGGATCCGGCGGTATCGAGCCATCCGTTGAAACGGTGTAGCGGATGATAGCGCCCTCTGTCGGGGTATCGACGCGTATCGTAAGCGGTCCTTGGTATTGTCCTGCAGGTGGGTTAAATGCCGGCGCATTCGCAAGTGCCGGTGTTATACCCGAGAAGAGGTAACGCTGCGGAATCGGACTCTGCGGCGTTGAGGGACTCTTCCAATGCAGAAAAATGTTTCCTCCCCAATCGATATTGTGGAACTCGACTGTAATGGGATATTTGACGCCGGCTTGCAGATTTGCCATTGCATAGAGCGGATCGTTGTTCGTATACGGCCATAGATCCATTAGTAACTGACCGTTGAGCCAGAAGCGGATGCCATGGCCTGCCGCTGCCCAGAACGTGTAGGGTTCTGAATGCTGCGGTGAAAGCCATCCCGTCCACCGTACGCTGAAATGCTCCTCTGGAATAAGCGGATCGGGCCTTCCCTCTCCCCACACGAAGTCGATCGTCGGATCGATGCGTTGGGTACTGGGTTGGCCGGGCCGCTCCGTCAGTTCTTCGTTGCTGAAATACCTCCCAAGCAGCCCATCTCCCATAGGCGAAGGATTATTGGTGATCGTGTACTGAACCGTCATCACCGGACTCACGACCGCTCCGTTAAGGCTTACCGCCACGGCCTTCAATACCCAGGTTCCGAGTTGGTCTAAGAGTATGGGACCTGTATAGGCTTGCCCTACGGTGGCTGAAGGAGCGGTGCCATCGATCGTGTAGCGGATCATGGCCTGAGGACCTGTTGCCCGCGTCAAATGAACGGAGATCGGCCCATCGAAGCTTCCCGGAGGAGGTGCTGCAATGGGCTGCCCCATCCGACCAGACCTCAGTTGCACCAAATCTACGCTTACGATGGATGGAGGGTGCATCAGTAAAGTGGGGTTTCTGGCCAGGTTCTCGTCAACCGTACCGTTGCCCAACAGGCCATAGAGGTTTGCGCCCCACGTACGCACATCATAGAGACTCGACATGGCCAAAACACCGGTACTGCTGGATACCAATTGGAAAATCCAAGGTATTCCGGGAATGAAAGTCGGTCGCAGTATCGGATCCCAAGGTGCCGTTCCCACTTGACCTGCTCCTACTTGGCCGAACGTTTTATCTCCCCATCCAAGCAGGCCTCCACCGGCGCTATTCCAGGCCAGGCTGTGAGAGCGTCCAGCAGATATCAGCGAGTAGCTGACGTAGGGCGATGACCCTATCACGCGAACTGGTGTCGAACGAGCGGTCACGCGGGTTCCGTCTCCTAGCTGTGCTGAAGTATTCCGCCCCCACGCCCATACCCCGCCATCCGAAGCCAGCACGTGGTAGGCGCCTGCCGCAATGGAACGGATGTTCTGCAGACTATTGACACGCACGGGCACGGCACTGAAACTGATACCGCCCATACCGAGTTGACCGTAGCTGTTATCCCCCCACGTCCATACCGTACCGTCCGTTTTCAGTGCCACGCTGAAATCATCCCCGGCCGCCAATGCTTTGACTCCTGAGAAACCGACAATGAGAACCGGTATGGCGCTATCCGTCATCGTTCCATTGCCGAGCTGGCCGGAGCGGTTGTGGCCCCACGTCCATACCGTGCCATCTGTTTTGATTGCCAAGCTGTGCGTTGTCCCAGCGGCAACGAGACTCACGTTATTCAACCCAGCCACCGGCACCGGTTCGCGCCGATCCGTCGTGGAATTATCGCCCAACTGGCCGTAACGGTTGGATCCCCACGCCCATACCGTCCCATCCTGCTTGACCGCAAGGCTGTGGGCGCCACCGCCGGCTACTTGCTTTACTCCATTGAGCCCGCTGACCATCACCGGTTTGGATCGAAATAAAATCGATGGGTGAGCCGGGGAACCATTGCCCAACTGGCCATAACCGTTGTGGCCCCACGTCCACACACGCCCAAGATGGGTCAACGCCAAAAAGTGGTCGCCTCCTGCAGCGACTTGCACCACCCATTCCTCAGGGAAAATCACATCTGCCGGAGGTCCCAACAATTCGACGGTATCCACGTAGAATGGCCCAGGCAGCGAGCCGGAGGTCCAAGCCTTGAAATAAAGATCGGTCAGGCGCTCTGAATCTGAGAACACGACATGATCGGATGGTTTAATCGTAAGCGTTTGACAACCCTGACCGGGTGTCAGAATCGGCGTATTGGCATTATAGGCGCTGACATTCGTATCGTTCTCTCGGCCAAACTGCAAACCGACGAGACCACCTGCTCCACGAATCTGGAACCGAACCGCTGTGATTTGCGAAGCGGGTACCGGATTGTTCCAGTGCAGACGCATCGCCCCCCAATTGCGGGGCTGGCCGCTGAAGGAATACTGCCCGGAACAGGGGTTCTGCGGGTCTTGCTCGTTGAAGGTGTTCTTCGTGCAGGTGCTACTGCTTGTGTCGCACGACCAGTTTTCCCAAGCAGGGTTCAGACGGTCATCGTAAACGGTGATATCGGCTAAACAATGAGGAGTCGCCCAACCTAAGAGAGCTGCCCCGATTAGAACCTTAAGTCCTGCACGATGTCCCCCGCTGCTTCTCATCGTCCCCTCCAGGTTGGCCAAACGGCTAGTTATGTCTATTCTTCAATAATATTGATAAAATGTCAAGTAACAAACGGCGAAGGAACGAAGGAGCTAGTGGCCAGAGAGTGAGGAGCTTTTATGCAACGACGTCAGACGTCGGAGCGGAAGAAGCAGGCAGGATCACCCGTACGGAAGTGCCGATGCCAAACCGGCTGGCGATGTGAATGGCACCCCCATGATTCTGAACGATGTTATGGGCGATGGCCAATCCAAGACCGGTGCCGTATTCCTTTCTACTGAAGAAAGGATCGAAAATGTGCGCCAGATCTTCTTCGCGAATTCCAATACCGGTGTCCGAAATCTGCAGGTGTACTTTTCCTTCACTATCCGCCCCCCAAACGGACAGGCTCAGCGTTCCGCCTTCCGGCATCGCTTGAACCGCATTCATCAATAAATTAATGACCACTTGCTTCATCTGGGAGGGATCGACAAAAACGGAAGGAGTATCCTCGTAGTGCCGGGCGATCTTGATTTTTCTATCGGCGCATATCCTGGCAAGCAAATGAACAATCTCCTCGATGAGCATCTTGAGGGAAACCGATTTGGGTTGCAGAGGATGCGGTTTGGCAAAGTCAAGCAACTGCTTGAGGATGTCATTGACTCTTTCCACTTCGGTAATCACCACGTCCCGAAATTCATGTCGGAATTCCGGCTCGTCATACCGGCTGGGAAGATATTCGGCGAAGATGCGGATTGCGGTCAGCGGGTTCTTGATCTCATGCGCCATGCCGGCAGCCAACGTGGCCACGGCTTTCATGCGTTCCGCATGAATCAGCTCGTGCCGCATGGTCATGTTTTCCGTGGAGAGTTCGGCAATGCTCTTGCCGAAGACCGTACGATCGATGAAACGGCTCAATCCATTTCGCAGCGGGTTGAATAAAACGGCCACAGTCAAGCCAGCAAACAGCGAACCCACCAAAGAGCTGTAGCCGATAAGCCGCGCCAAAAGCTTTTCCGAGATAATGATAAACGCACCATAGGTTACCGTCAAAAACAGGGTCAGCAATGCGTAAAGGGCCGTCTTCCGGATGATCCAATTCAGGCCCAGTATGTCATGCTTCAAAATCAGGTAAGAAGACGTGACCAGGTAAAAGGTCACGCCCAAATTCGCCCCCAGCATTGAGGGAAATGCATCCTGAAAGAGAAGCCAGTTGCTCCAGGCCGCCGGCCAGCCAATCCATCCCACCATGAGGAAATACCGAATGCGCGTTTTCAGCGGCTCCCCTACCCTCTTTATCCGGCTAGCGGCAAAACGAAGAGTCACGATCACGTAATAGACTTCAATCGCGATAAAAACAAGGAGCCAGACTGTTCCATGCGGATAGAGCGGCAGTGGCGGCTTAGGACGCGGCGTTTCCAGAAATACCTGGTTGGCATTGAGCACGACCAGCAGCGCGCTGAGGATATAGCCAACCACCAAGTGCTTGCGATAAGCATCCCTGCTGTTGAAAAACACCAATGCGAAATGCAGCATGACCGTAGGCACAAAACAAGCAGGATAAAGCAGAAATTGAACCCACCATAGAACGGCCTCCGCCTGCGTCTGGTGAATGGCAATAAGGGAAGCAGCCGCCCACCAGGAAACAAACAACAAGAGAAATGCATAAGCCAGGTGGATCGGATTGCGGGTTCTGCGGGCGAGGATGACAAACGCCAGAATGAACGCAAAGAGCGCGTTGACTAGAAATGTCGCTGCGTATAAGGTAGGCATGAGTGAAGTTGATCTTTTATCATTATATCGCTACACTAAAAATACAGGTGGGTGAATATGAAAGGTTTGGGGGAACGCATTCGGATGCTTCGCAAGAGCCGTGGGCTTACTTTGGCTGCGGTTTCCAAAAAAACGGATATTGACCAAGCAACGCTTAGCCGGATTGAAAACGGCCAAATGACTGGGACATTACAGTCTCATGCGAAAATAGCCGACGTACTTAGCATCCGGCTGCCGGAGCTTTACGAAAACCTCACAGCCAACAACTCCGAGGGCACGACCAGAGCAAAACATACCGATACGTTCCTTCACGCTAAAGGCACTGTTTCCGAACTTTTGGCCGGTACGAGTCACTTAATGCACACCCGCTTGATGCCCGTGCGGCTGCGCATCAGGCCGCAGGGCCGGACGGCGACCGAGGAGTATCCAAAACCAGCCGAGCGCTTTATCTACGTATTGAAGGGAACGCTGGAAGTTCGCCTTGGCAAAGGGTCGCGGACGCTTAAGATGGGTGAAAGCTGGCTGTTTAGCGCTTCCATCCCGCATCACTTCAAAAACCGGTGGGACAAAGAAACATGGGTTTTGTCCGTTATGACACCGGCATCCTTGTAGGAGGTCTTCCATGTCAACGGCACAGACCCACAAGAAATCCACGATTCTGATCTGCGATGATGAGGAAGGGGTGAGACGTTCCTTTAAGCTGATTCTATCCCCAACGTACGATGTGTGCCTGGCCAAGAGCGGACTTGAAGCGCTACGGATGCTTAAAGACAGCGCACCCCTGGCTGTCTTTCTGGACATTCGGATGCCGAAACGTCACGGACTCGATATCCTTCAACGAATTCGCAAGCTTAAACCTTCCGTCCCCGTCATCATCGTTTCGGGTTATCAGAGTGTGGATCTGGCCAACGAGGCATTCAAGTGTGGGGCTGTCGACTACATTCCCAAGCCGTTTTCGTCCAAACAGATCCTGAACGTGCTGGAAAAATTGTCGTCCGGTTCCGGCAAAATTTAGGTGTCATTTCTTTACTCCTTGGCGTAGGCGCCGAGGAACTCTCGGATGTGCTTGGAATGGATGGCGAAGTTAAGTCCCTGCCCCCCGGCCATCGCAGTCGCTAGAGCCACCATCTCCGAATCCCTATTGAGGAGTGGGCCTCCACTGCTTCCGGGATTGATCGCAGCGTCTGTTTGGACAATCGTAAAACCCGCAAGCTTTCTTGGACTTAAATGCTCACAGGCCGGGATATTGATTTCCCCTAAATTAAGATCAGCCATGGACCGTACGGCACTGACGACACCCCCTGAGATCGAAACGGTAAGACCCCCGGGGTTGCCAATGGCCACGACCTCGATGCCAGGATGCACCGTCTCTTCCTTGGCAAGGCCCAGGTAATGAGGGGTGGGGGTGGGAACACGTACTAAGGCAAGATCATAACACGGATTTGTCTTAAGAACCCGCGCGGTAAAAGCACGGGAATGTTCCGGATTGATTTTTCCTGAGCTATCCGGCAGCAGAACCCGAATTTCGCGCGCGGATCCGACGACATGGTGATTGGTCACGATCAGGCCTTTGCGGCTGACTACCGCACCGCTTCCTAAACCGAACCCGCCATCATCCTGTTGAATCCCGATGAACGCCACCGCCTGAACGGCCTCGGCCAGAGTATGAGCCATGCCCTCTGCTTTTTGGGCTGCATGCCCTGCGGCGGCAGCTGGCTTTTTTTCCGAGGAAGAAGGCGTGGACTTATCCTTGGAAGGTACCCGCACAGGCACCGGTGGAGTTTCGTCGACTTCAATAGAGACGATTTCTTCCGGAGTGAAACTCACCATGCCGCCCTCCATCTGGACCACGACTTCTTGGGCAGAGCGGCGGACCACACGACCAAGCAAATGCGTGCCGTCCCTGAATCGGATCGTATCCGCAAATGAAAAAGACACGGCTGTGAAAATCAATGGGATCGAAAGATAGAATCGACTGGAAAGCTTCAACGCAACTCCGGGGGGACAACGCGGATTAATTCTTCCAAACTCGTTTCTCCTTTACCCACCAGCTGCCAGCCCGACTGCCATAAGGTAAGCATCCCGCGGGATACGGCCGACTGCCGAATTTGAGTACTGGCGGTGTGTTTCAAAATCAGAGAACGAATGTGGTGATCCATGACCAAAAGCTCAAACACTCCGGCACGGCCGTGATAGCCGGTGGCTTGGCATTTCCGGCAGCCGCGCGCATGCCCCAGTGGCACGGTCGCCATGGAAGCAGGAACGGAGAGGCCCATCTGGGTCAATGTCACCGGATCCACCGAAGAGAGGGTGCGACATTCTTCGCATAGCTGCCGCATCAAGCGCTGGGAAAGGATTCCAATCAGTGTCGAGCAAAGAAGAAACGGCTCAATCCCTAAGTCCATCAGGCGCGTAATACCGCTTGCCGCATCATTGGTGTGCAATGTGGAAAGCACCAAATGACCCGTCAATGCCGCTCGCACAGCCAGATTGGCTGTCTCTTGATCGCGGATTTCGCCGACCATGACGATATCCGGATCGTGGCGAAGAACCGAGCGCAAGCCTGTGGCAAACGTCAGCCCGGTCTTGGAATGCACTTGGATCTGGGTTAAACCCGAAAGCTCATGTTCCACCGGATCCTCAATGGTGACAATATTCACGCGCCCGGTGTTCAGTTGTGTCAAAAAGGCATAAAGGCTCGTGGTTTTTCCGGAGCCGGTTGGCCCGGTGACGAGCAACAATCCTGTCGGCTTGTTCAGAAGCGTCAACAGACGTTCCTGTTGATCCGGTGTAAATCCAAGCTGCGCGATTTGGAACATCCGTGCCGGTTCCAACAAGCGTATGGCCAAGCTTTCTCCCCGCGGCGTCGGAAGAACGGAGACGCGAAGATCCAGCTTGATGCCAGAGCGCTCAAAAAGAATTCTCCCATCTTGCGGCAATCGGTGTTCGGCAATATCGAGGTTGGCCATCACTTTAATGCGGGAGATGACACTGGCATAAAGCTCTCGAAACTGCGGTGCGGCGGGCACGGCATACAGGATGCCGTCGATCCGCTCCCGAATCCAGGGCCCCTCAGGTCCCACACCCAAATGAAGATCCGTTGCGCGATTCGTGTAGGCATGGTGGACCATTTGGTTGACCAGCCAGACGATCCCCTCTGATTCTTCTTGGACATCGCCGCTTGCTAGCTTTATGGCAGAGGAGGGCTTGGAATGACGCACCCGGTGGGTGACTTCCGCCCCCATCCCGTAGCTTTGGCGTATGGAATCGGAAAGCTTGCCACCGATGACGGCAACCGGCAGAAAATCGCAGCCCAAGATCACTTTCAGTTCATCCAAACGCTGTACGTCTAGGGGATCCGCCATTGCCAAGTGCAGGATGCCTTCATGCAGGGCAAGTGGAATGACTTGATAGCGCTGTGCCACCGATGCGGGGACACGCTGCAATAATTCCGGGTCGATGACCGCGTTCGTTAAATCCACTGTTTTCAGACCCATCGCGGCATAGAAGCATTGGGCGAAATCGAAGGGCTTCGTGAGATATTCGTCAGCACCCCGCTCGAAGGCCTCTCCCATCGTCTGGCTGTCGTTGAGGGCGCTGATGACAATGATCCGGGGCCGCTGTTGCAGGAGACTTAGATGGCTCAGTACTTCAAGCCCCGAACCATCGGGAAGCCGTAAATCAAGAAATACGATTCCTACTTCGTTGTCGCGCAAATACTCCAGTGCCGCTTTGACCGTGGCCGTTATGACCACATGAAGCCCTTTGTCCTCCAGAAACGCTTTAAGCGCTTCTGACAATTTAACCTGGTCCTCTACCACCAAAACCACTTTCTCCATATCTCACCTAAAGTATATTAAGGAATCATCACGTATAATAGATTAACTCAAGTATATCTGATCCTGGTAAGAGCTGAGAATCCCTTGCAGGAAGAAAAAATAGCGGCATCACAATCCCAGGGAGGAAGCCAATGGCACCGGAAGCAGAACCACTGAAAGTCCAAGGATCTCTGAGTCCTCCCTGCCGCTATCCTGTTTTGGCGGCATTGCTCTCTGCCATCTTCCCAGGGCTTGGCCAATGGTATAACGGAGAGCGCATCAAGGCATTCGCAATCGGCTGCATGTCGATCGGCACTTATGTGGGAATTCTGCTGGCGATCATTGGCCCTAAAGCATCCCACTCATTGCTGACCCTAGTGCTCTTGGGTATCGTGTACTTGGCCATTTGGATCCCAGCGGTCATGGATGCGTACCAGCGGGCCGCCGGGGTAGCCACAACGGTTTTCTCTAGCACTTCCTACTGGTATGTCATCGTCATGCTGCTGACCGTAGGCCCTATGGCCTTGCCGCTTTTGTGGCAGAGCCATCGGTTCTCAAAAGCAGCCAAGATTAGCTACAGCCTGATCGTCATCGTCGTTGCTTTATGCACCATCGGGCTGATTGTCGTCTTGGCCCCTATCTTGGAGCAGTTCCAAGAAATCATGCCGCAGCTTTATTCGCCTTAGCTTAAGCCATGAATCCTATCTGCCGGAACCTCCTTCTTGCATTTTTATTGCTGCCGGGTGGGTGCGTGCGCAGCAACTTTAACCTGGCCACCCAGCGGGAAGAATTCACCCTGACTTCAACGGAAAGAGAAGTGGAGGCGGGTCGTGTAATCGCCCGCCGCGTAGAAGAAGACTTAGGATTAGTAGCCGATGAATCCCTGCAGCGGCGCGTGCGCGAAATCGGAGATAAGCTGGCGGCCGTGTGCGATCGAAGGGAGTTAGTTTATTCTTTCGGTGTCGTGAGCGATGAAGAAGTGAACGCCTTTTCCTTGCCGGGAGGCTACGTGTTCGTCAATGAAGGGCTGGTCAAAAAAGCAAGCTCCGATGATGAACTCGCAGGAGTCATCGCCCACGAAATCGCGCACATCACCGCACGCCACGCGGTTAAACGGTATGAAAGCGGCATCGGGATGCAGCTTCTGCAGCTGGCGACTTTGGTAGGACGCCAGTCAACCGTGGCAAAAGGGTTAAGCGTAGCCGCTCAGGCCGCACAGTTGGCCTATGCCCGGCAGGACGAGCTGGAAGCGGATCGGCTTGCCGTAAAATACTTGCGCGCAGCAGGTTTCAATGCGGCTGCCATGCTTACTTTTCTGGAAAAACTTCACGGGTTGGATCGGAAAAAACTGCGCTATCTTCCCCGCCACATCGTTCGTCCCCAGTATGCGCTGACGCACCCCTTCGTTCCGGAGCGAGTCCGCGCCGTAAAAGAAGCTCTTTTCGGCGTTGCGGATTATATCGATTATCTCAATAGCCCGGACTGAATGGCAGCATTACGAAATGTTTGGGACATGCTCGCCCCGGCCTCTCGTAAGAGGCGGGCCGGGGGGACAGGAGACGTGGGACATGGAAAATCAACAACCTGTCCCCTGCCCCCACGCACGACGGGCATGCTGAATTCCTCCGCATTAGACTTAGGCCGCTGCTAAATCTCGGCGAGGATGAATATGAGAATGCCGAATCGCCGCGCGCAGCTCTCCGACGAGAAATAGCGAACCGGTCACCACCACGACGTCATTCGAGGAGGCCACATTGAGAAGATAAGTATACGCATCCTTCGAGTCGGACATGACGTGGACATCATGGCAGTAAGGGTACCAGCGCATGGCAAGTTCTGTCGGGTCCATGGCCCGCGGATGAGCACTCTTGGTGCAGGTTACGCTTACGGCTAGGTGTCCTAGCATTTTTGCAACCTGCTCGATCGCTTTATCTGCGGACATGCCCACTAGAAACTGCAGTGTTTTTCCAGGACAGAGTTCCATGAGGGTTTCCTGCAGCGCTAAAGCAGCGTGAGGATTATGGGCTCCGTCCATCAGGATCAGCGGTGCTTGCTGGACGACCTCCAGCCTTCCTGGCCAATCCACATTCGCTAATCCTTTTTCGATAATCCGGTGCGGGATTCCATCGGAAGAAAGCGATTCGATTGCGGCAATGGCAGCAGCCGCATTGAAAGCCTGATGCCTGCCGACTAAAGGAAGACGAAGCGACTCATAAATGCCGCGCAAACCTGTGACACAGAACTGCAAGCCTTCCCAGTCGTGCGCATGCACGGAAACCGTCACATCGCATCCAACCCGCAGCAAGACGGCACCCCGCTCCTGGCAAGCGTTTTTCAATACCCCTTCCACTTCCTCATGCTGCGGAGCGGAAATCACCATCTGTCGCGGCTTGATGATCCCTGCTTTTTCTGCAGCAATGGCAGCGATGTCTTCTCCCAACACATCCGTGTGATCCAAATCGATCGGGCCAATGACCGCAATGGAGGCTTCGGCCACATTGGTGGCATCCAAACGACCGCCCAAGCCCACCTCGAGGATAGCAATATTCACTTCCCGCTGGGCAAAATAAAGAAACGCAGCAGCCGTGAGGAGTTCGAAATAGGTCGGGGTATCTTCTTCCCCTTTTTGACGCATGGGCTCTGCCACCGATTTGACTTGATCGATGACGCAGGCAAAGGCCTCCGGGGAAATCCAATCCTCGCCGTGTGAAAACCCATCACTCGAAGCTGCAGACTCTATTGCCTGCGCGTCTTGGAAAGCAACCACAGGATGAGCGAGGGTCATGCGGATGCGTTCCCGCAAATGCTCCAAGTGTGGGGAGGTATACAAGCCAACGGACAAACCGCTTTCCCGCAGCATGGAATACAACAGCGCACACAGAGAACCCTTGCCGTTGGTCCCTGTAACCAGGATGGAACGAAACCGACGCTGCGGCTGCCCCAGAGCGCGGCAGAGTCGCTGCATCCGCTCCAGCTTCACTTGCCGCATGGCAGAGACAAGATGACGCTGTTCGTAGTTGACGAATGAATCCAAATACGCAACAGCCTCCTCATACGTCATGGCATTCGCCCTCCCATAAAAGCGTTCAACTACCCTGCTGCTGCCGCTTTCGCCAGGCTTCCAGCAAGCGGCGCACATCCCCATCGGCACTGCGGCCCACGAGTGCCCCGACCATCAGCAAAAGCGAAAATTGCCAGGCTTCTTCAGGACCGACGACCAGGCCGGATTGTATGTCCTCCGCCCTAGCCATTTTTTGGTCGAAATGCTCAATGGCTTTCTGCAAGGAATTCTCATAAACATCGAGAGAGGAAAGCGCATGCCGGTATTTGAGCGAAGGAAATTGCACTCCCCGGATCAAAAGAAACGTGGTAATCGTTTCTTCGCTCATTTTCAGCTCGTCATCAAAGGCAAACCCTTCGAACTGAGGCGAAAAACCCGGCAGCATAATGGCGGGCCGTTCGATTAAAACGTGTCCTTTGCGAACTACCGTGTCTCCGGCATTCAGCGAAGACTCCGCCAGAAAAACGTATGGCACGGCCGTTGCTTCGAAACTGGATAAATCCGGAAGCCGCAACCTCAATAGTTGCGTTTCCTTGCGCGCTTTATCCCAGAGGTTTTCGATATCCATGGCTGCCTCTAATGACGAAAATGACGAATCTCGGTAATCCACATCGCTAAGCCCGCCTTATTTGCAGCAGCGATGACTTCGGCATCCCGGATGGACCCTCCAGGCTGGATCAGAGCCGCAACCCCTGCCTTGGCCAAAAGTTCAACGCTATCGGCAAAAGGGAAAAAGCCATCGGATGCCGCCACGGCCCCGGATGCGCGCTGCCCTGCTTTATCCAGCGCCAGGCGCACGGATCCGACCCGGCTGGGTTGCCCCTGGCCGATACCGACCGTGGCCCCTTCTTTGACCAAAACAATCCCGTTGGATTTTACATGCTTGGCAGCCAGCCAGGCAAACGTCAAATCCGAGCGCTCTTGCGGTGTCGGAACTCTCTGTGTTGCCACGCGCAGGGTGCGCTCTACCCAGCTTACGCGATCCGGCTCTTGGGCCACCCAGCTTCCAAAAAGCTGACGCCATTCCCATTGCGAAGAAGCAATCAATGGCCAGTCGATCGTCACCACGCGCATATTCGGTTTTTTGGCAAGAACCGCAAGAGCCGCAGGTTCGATAACCGGCGCCATCACGACTTCCAAGAAAGTCGCTGTCAATCGAGCCGCCAGCGCTGCATTCACCGGACGATTCAATCCGACAATCCCACCGAATGCCGACTCCGCATCGCAGGCAAAGGCGCGCTCATAGGTTTCTTCCACAGTCGCTGCAGTAGCCATGCCACACTGGGAATGGTGCTTAACGATCGCACAGCAAGGATTGGAAAATTCCGCAAGACAGCGCAGCGCCGCATCGATATCCAAAATATTATTATAGGACAATTCCTTTCCTTGGATCTGGTGCAGCGTCCCCATACCCAGGGGAGCTTCTGCCTGGTTCACATACCAGGCACCGCGCTGATGCGGGTTCTCGCCGTAGCGCAAATCCTGCCGCTTGATAAGGGACAAGGAGCATTCTGCAGGAAGCCCTTTCTCCGAATCAGAACCGGTGCCCTTAAGATAGGTGCTGATTCGATGATCGTAGGCGCTGGTTAGCGAAAACGCGGCGACGGCAAGGGGACGGGACTGCTCCTCATCTAACGTACCCTTGCCCGATTGCAGGGCTTCCAGAACGCCCCCATATTGCTGAGGGTCACTGACAACTACTACATGCGCGTGGTTTTTCGCAGCCGCGCGCAGCAAGGCAACGCCACCAATATCAATTTGTTCCAGCGCCTTAGAAACGGATGCCTCCTTGCGACTTACCGTCTGTTCAAAGGGATAAAGATTCACGACCACCAAGTCAATGGTGCCGCTGGAACCGATAGAGCGCATGTGGGCCGGATCATCCCGGCGGGCCAGAATTCCGGCGTGAATCTTCGGGTGCAGTGTTTTCACGCGCCCATCCAGCAGCTGGGGGGAGGCGGTGAATTCTTCGACCGTCACCACGTGCAATCCATTTTCCTTAAGCAATTTTGCCGTGCCATCGGAAGCAAGCAGCTCCACTCCCAATAATGCTAAGCCCTTGGCAAACGCCACAAGGCCGCTTTTGTCGTAGCAGCTTAACAGTGCCCGCTTGATCGCAATCATCGCTTAGCCCAGGACCGGCGCGAGATGCCCAGCTCTTGCTGGACCTGTTTCCGGAATTCCCTCAGCAGCTTCTTTGAAATCGGTCCAGGATGCCCATTTCCGATTCGACGTCCGTCAATGGTCGTCACCGGAAGCACTTCTTTTAAAGTGCTCAGCAAGAAGGCTTCATCGGCATTGTAGAGTTCGTGGCGTGTCAGGGGCGACTCCAGATAAGGAATTTTCAGTCGTTCCGCAAGCTCCCGAACCACATCGCGCGTAATCCCCGCAAGCAGCCCCAGCGCACAAGCTGGGGTGATGATGGTCCCCTTCTTTACGATAGCGAAATTGCTGGCAGTGCTTTCGGTCACGGAGCCGATCGTGTCCAAAAAAAGCGCTTCATCGACCCTGCGTAATTGCGCATCCATAACGGCTAAGACGCTGCCCAACCGGGCCGAATATTTGGCTTGAGGGTCGATGGACCCAACGCTGAATTTGCGGGCTGGTACTACGGAAATTCGCACCCCTTGCGCATAGGCTAAAGCCGTCGGGCGGATGGCAGGACAAACCACGATATGCGGGTAAGCCGGCTCGCTTAGTTGCGGGATCAGAGCGATCCGAACTACGGCTTCCCGCAAACCGGAGCGTTTTAAGGCATCCCGGATTTTCCGGCTTAAAAGCCTTCGCGGCAGCACCCGGGTGCCCAAGTATTGGGCGGATCCATAAAGCCGATCCAGATGGTCTTGAAGGCGAAACAGCCCTCCCCCGTAGGCGCGCATGGTTTCAAAGCAGCCGTTGGCAAAGCGTTCCGTAGGAACGGGACTAAGACGCGGCTCGACGATGGAAGGCATCGGATGATTGGGATTTGGCTTGAAGGGCTTCGATCAAGGCACCGGCTTTAGCCAACGTCTCGGCATACTCTTTCTCCGGGTCCGAGTCCGCCACAATTCCAGCCCCGGTGTAAAAACTTAACGAGTTGCCTTGGATGACCATGGTTCGGATGGCGATGTTTAAATCCAATGTGCCATCAAACCCCAAGAAACCAAGCGAGCCGGTATACAACCCGCGCTCGATTGGCTCTAATTCATGAATGATCTGCATGCTGCGGACTTTGGGGCAACCGGTGATGGTGCCTGCGGGAAAAACAGCCCGTAGGACATCCACCGCATCCATTTCTTTGCGTAGGATTCCGGAGACATCGCTGACAATGTGGATCACGTGGGAGTAGTCCTCGAGGGTCATAAACTCAGCGACATCCACCGTCCCATAGGCGCACACTCGCCCGAGGTCGTTTCGGGCAAGGTCCACCAACATCAAATGTTCCGCACGTTCCTTTTCACTGATGAGCAAGTCGAGGCTGTTGACGAGATCTTGCTGCGCTGTCTTACCACGAGGCCGAGTACCGGCAATGGGCCGGGTATGAATCCGCGATCCTTGCACGCGCACCAAGCGCTCTGGAGAGCAGCTCACCACCGCCATATCTTGCCATTTCATGTAACACGCAAAAGGCGAGGGATTGATTTGTCTTAAGCGCTGGTAAAGCACGGATGGCTCCCCTTGCCAAGGAACGATGAAGCGCTGTGCTAAATTGGCCTGGAAGATCTCTCCGGCTCGGATGTATTCCAGCGCATTCAAAACCATTTCTTCAAATTCCATTTGGGTTATGGTCGCGGTCATCGCCTCGGGGGGCATGACCTGCGACCCCGCCATTGCGCCACGGCCTCCGGCCGTGGGCGGCATGGTGGTGCTGATACCCGCGGGTGGGCGGGATGTCGCCCCCATCGGGGCGTTGTTCGAGGTGCCACGGGCTCTGCCCGTGGGGCTCCACCATGGAGAAGATTGAAGAAGAGGCGCCTGTTCTCTCAAGCACGCTTGCGCATCACGAAGCCGTTCCAAGGCCAGATGAGCAGCCAGCGGTTCTGGCTGATGCGGATCGACGACACTGCAAAGCCAGCTGCGCTTCTCAAAATGATCGACCAGGATGACCAAGCGCATTCCCAGCCATAACATCTCAGGCAGAGCCAGCCCCGATGGCTTTGGGTTCGGCAAGCACTCGATCCAGCGACCGAGCTCATAGCTTAGAAAACCCATTAATCCCAACGACCGGCCAAGCGGATCCTCCCGGTGGGGAATTTGGTATCGACGCAGCACCTGCCGCAACGCTTCAAGGGGTTGCGCCCTCCAGCTTTCACTGGCACTGCTGGTCGTTAAGGTGATTTCATCGCCTTGAGTTTTCAGCGTCAGCCACGGATCGCAGCCCAGCATAGACCATCGGCCCGTCAAGGGATGGTTTCGCGCGCTATCCAGCCAAATCAACCCTCCATCGCAAGCAAATCGGTGGATAAACGCTTCCAGATCGGGACAGCCATCGACGGCGCTGATATAACTCGTAAGGGGTCCGCAGAGAACCGGTTGGGCTGACATGGCTGGGTTATTGTAGCATATCGGTGAGCGATGTCGTTTAGAGGCGTGAGGCATATCCGATTTAATCAAGTTCCCATCGTGATGACGGTGTGAGGGCCGGGCGTCTTACGGTAGAGTAAACGCGTTCTCATGCACTTCCTCGAAGCGCTGCAAGCGCCACGTGTAACTCTTGGGCGTGAAGGTCGAGTCTCCGTACCCCGCACGAATCGCTTCCCACTCGTCTTGGGAAAGAGCCAGGGGCCCCTTCGTTGGCGCTTGGCGGTAACCTTGCATCACCCGTGGAGAGACCGTATCAGGGGGCAGCAATTTGGGAACCGGTTCGAAAAGTCTCACGACGGCAAAACGGAGTGACCCGTTTTGTGATCGGCTGCCTTCCAACACCCCGATGCAGAAGTCGTGCTGCCCCTCAAAGCGGATGAGCGCACGCGTGGGAGCAATGAGTTGGACGGCTTCCAAATTAAACTTCGGCAGAATGCCGAAGGGATAGATTGAAGGATAGGTGGTGAGCAGCGCGTCCTGGAGGGGGCCGGTCATAATTTCCGTCCACTGAGCGAGGATATCCTCAGCGGTCAGCGGTGCGGATGGCTGTTCAACGCTTCCAACGCTGCTCACGTTGGCAACCAATACCGCCACTCCGACAAGCCACAGTCGGCGTCGGTGCTTCATCGGGCGCTCACCCCCTCATGGTGGTGGCGTAGACGCAGCCAGCGGTACGCGTGACATCCGTTGGCGTGCAACCAAGCTCCGGTAGGGAATGGGGTCAAGAGCCACCGCTTGTTGCACCAGGCGATAGAAGAGCTTCCCACGGTAACGGGACAGCCGCCGATTGAACCGGAACGTGAACTCATTGAGGTAGTCATCAAGATGCTCATGCGAGACTCGACCCTGGTGGATGCCCAAGAGCCAGCGTTTGAGCAGGGCCGCGACCCGATGGACCCGGGGCAGCAGGGTCGAAGCGGTGCGGCCACTGCCGCTGACTTTCCGAGGCCAATGGCGGTAGCCATGCTCGACCAAGCCGGGGTAGGCCGTCCAGCCATCTGTGATGACCACCGCTCCAGGAGCGATCACCGCTCAGACGAAACCGACCAGACTCTCCGCAGACGCGTCAGGGATTCGGCGCAGATGGATGCGGCCGATGCCACCACCTTGGACTTCAGCCGCTGCCGCGACCAACGCTTTGGTCCGTCCCAGGTGGCGCTTGCCGCCACCTGGCTCGACACCTCCGAGGTAGATTTCATCCACCTCCACCTCCTCGGTCAATGGTTCCCGGCCTGGGCGAGTCATGGCCCACCGCAACTTGTGCAGAATCGCCCACGCCGTCTCGTAGCGACTCAACCCCAGCGTCCGTTGGAGGCCCAAGGCGCTCACACCGCTCTTCTGGTTCGTCACCCACCAGATCGCTTGGAACCACACGCGCAGGGGCAGCTGACTGCGATGGAACACCGTCCCCGCCGTCACCGATACCTCATGGCTACAGGCACAGCACTGCCAGAGGTGCCGACTGGTACGCCAGGCTCGGCTATGGCCACAGCGGGAACAGCGAAAGCCCTGCGGCCACCGCAACTGGGCCAAATACGCCCGGCAGGCGTCCTCGGTGCGGAAGCGGTCTTCGAACTCCAGCATGGTGCGAGGATACGCTTCGTCCACGGCAGCAGTCTACGACCGAGGATAGCTTGAGTCAATCGGATATGCCTCAGAGGCGTATCAGGTACAGCTTAAGCCTGAGCAACCGAATGTGCTCGCGCAGAGAGCGGATTTCGATGTCGATTTGCCGGGCGTCTTGCATCATTTCATCCAACTGGGTTTGGTTAAGCCTGGCCTCATCGGAGCCTTGAGAAGCCTGGATGGCTTTGCGCAACTGCGCGATGGATCGCCCGAAGCTCGAGCGCTGCAAACGCTTCACGCGCAATTCCCCAGAAGCCATGGCAAGGGCTGCATTGAGCTGCTGGCGCTGGGGTTCCAGTTGTTTTTTCGCCTCCGCGATCCTCGCTTTCACGCTAGCCGCAGCCGCCTCCAAGTCTTTGCGCATTTGAGCAATCGCATGCTCAACGGTTTCCCGTTTCAATGTCAGCTCTTTTTCATAGGTCGCAATGCGGCTGAGCAGCTCCTGGTGGCGTTCCAATACCCGGGCGAATTTGGGATCTTGATGAGTGACTTCATTGAGGAGTTGTTCACGGCTGACAGGCGGACTGCATCCTGCAGTCAAGAAGAGGAGAAAAAGAAAGCTTTGCAGAAGAGCGTGATGACGCTTAAGCTCAAGGCGTCCGTGCATGAGAAGTTAGAGCCCCTAACATAATGAGCACACGGCCGCGTTGCGGATGCCAAGCGGCCAGATTCAAGGAACGACGACGCCGGCGTACTGGAATCCAGTACGCCAAGGAGGAGTGACGCAGAAGATGGCCGCTTGCCACCGCAACCTCCATCGTTTCTCGAATGGGCTGGGCGGACTGGCTTCGCCGCCCTTCGTTGCTCGTCGCTTGCGTACCGCAGGTGCTTGTACGCTACGCTCCTCGCGCCTCGGGCGGCTCGCCATTGCGCCCAGCGCGGCCATGCGATCATTATGTTAGGGGCTCTTATCCTTCTTGCCGCCTCTGCGCACGGACTGTGCTGAAGCGGTGGCTGTGACTGGACTATTGGATCAAAGCGTAAGAAGGCTCAACGACTGGAGAGCGAACGCCGGTTTGTTCTTCGCGGTAGGTGAATATTTTCCCCGCGAAATTCCGCAGCGTCCACACTCCGTCCTTTACGCTCACGACGTAATTGGGCATGAGAGGAATCTTACCCCCGCCCCCTGGGCCATCCACGACGAACGTCGGGACGGCATAACCGCTGGTGTGCCCGCGTAGCTTCTCGATGATCTGCAGACCCGCCGCAACCGGCGTACGGAAGTGAGCGGTCCCTTTAACCGGGTCGCATTGGTAAATATAGTAGGGTCGAACGCGCGTTTTGAGCAGTTCATGAAAGAGCTTTTTCATGATTGCCGGCCGGTCGTTGATTCCTTTAAGGAGGACCGTTTGAGAACCCAGCGGGACTCCGCTGTCAGCCAACATGCCGCATGCTTTTCTGACCGCAGGGGTCACCTCTTTTGGATGATTGAAATGCAAGCTCATCCAAACCGGTTTATGTTTTTGCAAAACCGCGCACAAAGATTCCGTCACCCGATAAGGCAGGGTTACGGGATTGCGCGTCCCAATCCGGATAAACTCGACATGGGGAATGCTGCGGAGTTTGGTGATCACCTCATCCAGCCGCTCATCGGAAAGCGTCAAAGGGTCTCCCCCCGAAATGAGCACGTCTCGAATCTTTCGGTGCGCCTTGATGTAGTCGATTGCCACATCAATATTGGCCGGTTTACTAAAGCCCGCACTGGTTCCGACGACCCGGCTGCGCGTGCAGAAACGGCAGTACATGGAGCAGACTTCAACCACGAGCAACAGCACCCGATCCGGGTATCGGTGTACCAAGCCCGGTACTGGCATGTGGCTGTCTTCTCCAAGCGGATCGATCATGTCATTGGGGCTGAGCCGATATTCTTCTTCAACCGGTACGGCCTGCCGACGAATGGGGCATGTCGGATCATCCGGATCCATGAGTGCCGCCCAATAGGGCGGAATCCCCATGATGAAGCGCCCGGAGCGGCGCGTGGCCGCCTGCTCTTCGGTAGGGCTTAAACGGATGACCTGCCGCAATTGTTCCACCGTCTGGATCCGATTAGCCATTTGCCATCGGTACGTTTCCCACTGTTCTTGGGGAACGTCCTTCCATAACGGGATCCGTCGATAGGCTTCCACGGTTAGCCTCCTTTAGCCTGAAATTCTCAAGGAGCTATAGGAATCCGCAAACTCCGTGCTTGCGGATGGCTCTTGAGAACAGGTGATCGATCGCTCCGAAGACCTACAAACATCTGCCCCGCTCCGATAGCGGGCCATTGCCAGTTCGACAATTCGTTGAATCAGCTTATCGTGTGAAAAGCCAGCGGCTTGCGTGGCAATAGGAAAATTGCTGTCCAGCGGGCTTAATCCAGGAAGGGGGTTGACTTCCAGGACAAACGGAACGCCGTCTGCACGCAGCCGGATATCGGTACGGGAAAAATCGCGGCAGCCCAATGCGCGGTGCGCACGCAAAGCGACTTCCTTTACTCTGGCCATGACCCTACCCTCGATGCGTGCAGGACAAAACAGCTGGGGAGCCAAGCCCAATGCCTGGTTGCCCTGGAACTCTTTCATCCTCCAAGAGTAGAAAAATTCTCCACCCTGGCGGCAAGTGGAAAAATCGATCTCGATAGGAGGCAAAACCTCATTGTCAATGACGCCAACGGTCAGCTCAATGCCCTCAATGAATTCTTCCACCAGCACTTCCTGCTGATAGCGATCCGCCACAATGGCGATTTGCCGCCGAAGGGACGCCTCATCTCCTACGACACTTTCGCGCCAAATCCCAATACTGGAACCCTCGCGATTGGGTTTGACGATCAGTGGAAATCCAAGGGAAGGATTCAGGGGTGCTTGTGCGATGGCAAATAGCTGCCATGCCGGAGTCGGAATGTCTTCTGCAGCCAAGATCTGCTTGGTCTTGGTTTTATCCAGCGCCAAGGCCAGCGTGACGCTGTTGGAACCCGTAAAGGGAATATTTAAAGCTTCCAGCACTGCCGGCACCTGGGATTCGCGGTGTTCCCCGTCGTTTCCTTCAGCAATATTAAAAACAAGGTCTACCGAATGCCTCAGAAACCAATGCGGCAAATCAGGATTGGCTTCCACCAAATGCACGGTGTGACCTGCCGCACGCAGGCTTTGCGCAATCGCATCGATTGTCATCTGGCTATCGAACTCCGATTCCTGATCCTTAGGGGTCCAATGGAGCCCGCCGGACGGCCTGGAATGGCGCTTGAGATTGTAAGTTAATGCGATCGTGTAGTGTATAAGACACCCGCTTCGTCGCGCGGCTTCAACCCATACCGCGTCAAGGCTGCATTTAAAATCCGGTTGATGACCTGGTAATGTGTCATTCCCCGGGTTTTCGCAATGTAGTTGAAAACATCTTCCGTAGACAAGGAAGGCAAGGGATTGATTTCCAGCACGTAAGGGTGCCCCTGGCGGTCCACACGGAAATCCACTCGCCCAAAATCGCGGCATTGGACCGCGCGATAGGTCCGCAATGCCAGCTCCTGCATTTTCTCCGCTAGGGTAGGCGGAATAGGTGCTGGACAAAGATAATCGGAGCCAGTCCGAAGATACGCGAAGGTAAAGAATTTACGGCCAAGGTCTGTGACGCCATCCAACGCGATCTGGACGACGGGACAAGTTTCCGGCTCTTCATTCCCCACGATCGCAACGGTGAATTCCTGCCCTTCGATGAATTCCTCGATAAAGATCGTCGATTGCTTGTAGGTATCGGTAAGCCAGCGGACTTGCCGGCGAAGCTCCTCGGGTGTGGCGACCAATGACTTTTCGCTTAAACCTTTGCTGGAACCTTCGCAGCGCAGCTTCACAATCAACGGAAACGTCAGATCGACTTCCCAGAATTTATCCGGATCGTGAACCTCCAGGTAGCGCGGGGTGGGAATTCCTTCTGCAATCAAGACTTTTTTGGTCAGGACCTTATCGAGGGTCAGGCCCAAAGTCAGACCATCGGCCCCCACAAAGGGAATCCGCATCATTTCCAACAAGATGGGCACCTGCGATTCGCGATTACGGCCTTCGTAGCCTTCTGCAATATTGAAGATGATGTCCACATCCAGTTTGCCCACCTGCTCCAAAAGCTGCCGGGCATTTCCAATGCGCACCACGCCATACCCTGCTTCGCGGAAAGCGTTCTCGATGTGGTTGATCGTATCTTCGTGGTCGAATTCTGCATTCACATCTGGTGGATCGCCAGGTTTTGGCACCCACTCGCTTTTTACGTTATAAGTCAATCCCACCCGCAACGACATCCCAACCTCTAAGGCTCTAAATTAAAGAAAAAAAGGACCCAGACTTTCTGAGTCCCTCGTCAGAAGTCTTCAATTGTCTCACGTCTGATGCGGCAGTCCCTAAAACGTTACGCACAATCCACCGCAGATCGCGCGATCGTTTAAGGACCCAACAATCATCACGTGTTTTCTCATTGCAATATAATTCGTACCATAGTGATTCCTTACTGTCAAGCCTGCTTGCACAAAAATTCAGAAATTTTTTCAACTGTATCCGCTACAATGTTATAGTTTTCTCAACTACGAGGTCACGCATGGGCACATTGGTACTCATTCGGCACGGACAATCGCAGTGGAATCTGGAAAATCGATTTACCGGGTGGGTCGACATCCCACTGACGGACTCCGGGCGCATGGAGGCGCGCCGCGGGGCTGAAATCATCAAGCATCTGAAATTCGACTGCGCTTTTACCTCAGCGCTGAAGCGTGCGGAAGAAACGCTGCGCATCGTTTTAGAAACGACCCGCCAGACCCATCTTCCCATTGAAAGAGATCCTGCCTTGAATGAGCGCCACTACGGAGCTCTCCAAGGACTGAATAAAGCGGAATTGGCCAAGAAGTTCGGCGAACAACAAGTCCATATTTGGCGCCGCAGTTATGATGTCGCACCTCCTAAGGACAAAACGGAGTGGAATCTCGATGGAAAAAGCGAAAGCTTGAAAGATACCGCAGCGCGCACGCTTCCCTACTTCAAGAAGAGGATTCTTCCTTTGGTGGAATCGGGAAAAAATGTCCTGGTGGTCGCTCATGGCAATAGTTTGCGTTCCATCATCATGGACTTGGACCGAATGACCAAGGAACAAGTGCTGCAACTGAATATCGCCACAGGGGCTCCCATCCTCTATGAAATCGATTCCACAGGACGCGTCCTTAAGAAGATCGTGACAGAACTTCCGTCTTAGCACACAGCAATCAGCACACAGAGATGGCAAAATAGCAGAGTTCAAGAACCACTCCTTTGGGACAGGGGCCATGAGACATGGGACAAAAAAATCACGACATGTCCCACGCCCCATGTCCCAAAAGCTTCGTATCGCTCATGTGTCCCATGTCCTCTTCTGAGTGCTGTGTGCTGTTTGCTGAACGATAGTTCCTCACATAGTGGTACAAGTATTGCTGTGCCCAGCCCGCGTAAGAGCCAAAATGGCGGCGAGCGAAAAGATGCATTTTTTTATGCCCCACGCGCCGGTTTCGAAAATAGTAGCGCATGGCACGCTCCATCCACACATCTACCGGAAACGCTTCGTAGTGCCCAAGACCAAACAGGGCAACACAGTCCGCTACTTTTTCTCCAACGCCATTGCAGCCTAGCAAAGCACGCTTGGCACTCTCGTAATCCGCCTGGGCCAGCTGCGAAAGCGGAATCTGGCCATCTGCCACTCGGCGTGCCGTCGCGCGCAGAAAATGAGCGCGGTAACCTAAGCCCAAGCTGCGCAATTGCCTTTCGGAAGTAGCCGCCAATATTTCTGCAGACGGAAAAGCAAACGTCCGGAATCCATTGAATGCTACCGGTTCTCCGAAAGCCTGGCAGAGGCGCTCGAGCATTCCTTTAATGCGCTTGATATTATTGAAAGCAGAGCAAATGAAGGAAGCTAGGGTCTCCCAGCCTTCCTGCCTGAGAATGCGCAGCCCGCGGTGGTCTTGGATTGCTTGATGGATCTGCGCATCGACGTCGAAGGAATCAAGGATATCGGAGAGTGGCAGATCGAGAGCAAAATAATGGCGGATGTCTTCAGGATTGACGGAGGCAGCC
>JACPAW010000034.1 GCA_016180605.1 Candidatus Omnitrophota bacterium
TCGGAGAGGCGAATTTTTCTGACCATGGGGCCAATCGGTTGGGGGCAAGTGCGCTCATGCAGGGATTGGCGGATGGCTAGAAGCTGTTTGAGCCGCGCTGAAACTTCGTTGGCTCTATGGGTAAATTCGCTATGGTCAGCACTCACTTTTCCAGCCGGGATGCGCGTAAGATAGTCAGAAATAGTCGTGGGCAGGATGAAATAGCCATCCGCCAATCCCTGCATGAGCGCACTTGCCCCCAACCGATTGGCCCCATGGTCAGAAAAATTCGCCTCTCCGAGAACGAATAATCCCGGAATCGTGCTCATGAGATTATAATCCACCCACAACCCTCCCATGGTGTAATGCGGGGCTGGATAAATCCGCATGGGAACTTGGTAAGGGTTCTCTCCAGTAATTTGCTGGTACATATCAAAAAGGTTGCCGTATCTCTCCCGAATGACTTCCACACTCAAACGTTGAATGGCTTCGGAAAAATCCAGGTACACGCCTTGGCCTTGCGGACCCACCCCTTTGCCGGCATCGCAGACTTCCTTAGCACTCCGCGATGAGATATCCCGTGGGGTAAGATTGCCGTAGCTGGGATACTTGCGCTCCAAGTAATAATCTCGCTCTGGTTCCGGTATCTGGTCTGGAGAGCGCTGATCGCCTACCCTCTTGGGCACCCAGATACGCCCATCATTTCGAAGCGACTCCGACATCAAGGTCAGCTTGGATTGATGGGCGCCGGTAACGGGAATGCATGTCGGGTGAATCTGGGTAAAGCAAGGATTGGCAAAAAATGCTCCCCGCTTGTAGGCACGGAAAATTGCCGTCACATTGCAGCCTTTGGCATTCGTGGAAAGATAAAAAACAGAGCTGTAGCCACCCGTTGCCAGGACTACTGCATCCGCGGCATACCCTTGGATCTTACCGGTGACTAGATCGCGCGCAATGATCCCTTTTGCTTGGCCATCCACGACGACTAAGTCCAGCATTTCGGTGCGCGTATGCAGCACGACCGTTTTGGCTTCAAGCTGGCGGCAAAGAGCCTGGTAAGCGCCAAGTAAGAGTTGCTGTCCGGTCTGCCCACGGGCATAAAATGTCCTTGAAACTTGTGCACCGCCGAAAGATCGGTTGGCCAGATGGCCTCCATATTCCCGAGCGAAAGGAACTCCCTGAGCCACACACTGGTCGATAATCTGGTTGCTGATCTGTGCCAGCCGATACACATTGGCCTCGCGCGATCGGAAATCCCCTCCTTTGATCGTATCGTAAAAAAGCCTTTGGATGCTGTCTCCATCATTGGGATAGTTTTTGGCAGCGTTGATGCCTCCCTGCGCGGCAATGCTGTGAGCGCGTCGAGCGCTGTCCTGGAAACAAAAACACTCAACCGAGTAGCCAAGCTCCGCCAAAGAAGCAGCCGCTGAAGCCCCTGCAAGCCCAGTCCCTACTACAATGATGCGGTACTTGCGCTTATTCGCAGGATTGACGAGTTTCAGCTGGAACCGGTGATGGTCCCATTTTTTCTCAAGAGGACCCGAAGGCACCTTGGCATCCAGCATCAGACTCTCACCCACTTAAGCCAAACGGCCAAGGGAATGGAAACATAACCCAAAAAAATCCCTAATGATAAAACTTCTCCTGCGCGTTTCAGGCGAAGAAGGCTGCGGTCATCATTCCATCCCAGCGATTGGAAAGAACTGCTAAATCCGTGGCTTAGGTGCAGCGACAAAAGCGCCATGGCCCCGATATAGAAAAGGGTAATGGGCCATTGTTGGAAGCTTAAGACCACCATGGAATACACATCGTGGCGGCCCATCGCGTCAATACCTTGGGAGATCCCAGGATGAGTGATTCGAAACGTAAAATGCAGAAGATGATAGGCGGTGTAAAACCCAATCAGAAGGCCCGTCGCCACCATGCTGCGTGCGGCAATACCCGTTTCCAAGTAGTGCTGCCGCCGATTGGCGATAGGGCGCGCGCGTCGATTCTCGATGGCTAGCTGAATCGAAAGGACGATATGGGTGATTGCCGCAGAGAGAAGCAGAAAACGCGCCACCCACAAAAGAAGCCCCAAATCCCTTAGCTTTTTTGCATAGGCGTTAAGGGTATTAGGACCCAAGAAGATTAAAAGGTTCCCCGCTAAGTGCGCTAGGATAAACCCGAGCAATAGCAGGCCGGTTGTGGCAACGAGGATCTTTCTTCCGACTGAAGAGCGAAGAACACTCCGCATCAGGAAGCTATCACCGGCTTTCGCAGGGCATAACGAGTCGGATCGGGAATTCCAGCCTCCAGGAAGGACCCTGCCCGTTCCGCGCATTTGTTACAGCAGCCGCAGTGTTGATGGCCTACGGGGTGGATGCACGAAAAACTAAAGTGAAACGGCAAATGGTTGAAGCGGCGGATCCAATAGGATTTTTTGAAGCGGCGCAGAGGAGCCAGGATGCGAACCGGCTGCGAAACGGCCAGGCTTAAGCAGCCCGAAAGCCGCTGAAAGAAATCCAGGGTCGCATCGCCGAACGGATTGCCTTTAAGGGTCCCGATAGCGATGGTTGACCCTCCGCGCGGCGCTGCCCATATCGCTGCTGCACTCAGAAGAAGTACATTTCGGCCGGGAAGATAGACCGCTGCATCCGGACTGCAAGCAGCGGGCATTGCTTTTCCTGTAAGACTCCAGTGGTTTTTATATAAGGAATGCATGGGAATAGCAAGCACGCGAAGCGGCTGCAATTCCCGCAGGTTAAGAGTTTTTAACAATCGAGCCAGCCACCACATCTCAGCCTCTTCCCAAATCAGCCCGCAGCGAACATACAATGGCACCACAGGCCTGTGTCGTTGGGCAAGCTTTTGGAGTAAAAGAGCGCTGTCGAGTCCTCCACTGACCAAGGCGCAGACCTGTACTTTTCGAACACTCATGCATGGGACTCAACGAAGGCTTGCATCCGGTAGGGCCTTAATGGTATAAAGTGAGCCTAACAAAGCAGGTTGCAAAAGTCAACCGTCCTTCATGGACCAAAAACGACCTTCAAGCAAAAGACCTCCTTACTTTCGCCGTCAGTTTGTCGTGGATCGTGATTACCAATATCGATTCGCCACCCGGATTTTTCTTTTAGTTCTAGCGGTTGCCATCCTCAGCGCGCTTTTGGCTTCTCTGGTGCTATGGGCCAATCTTCCGCAACGCGTTTTGCTCCGCCCTTATCTACTGGCTATCGCCATTACCCTGCTTTTGGAACTGCTCATCGCCATTCCGATCACTTTTCATGTCGGTATTCGCCAGAGCCTGCAAATCATCGGTCCCGTTCAACGGATCAAGCGCACCGTTTGGGCCATCGGAATGGGAGATTTCACACGACGCATTCAGGTGCGCAAAGGGGATGTCCTGGAAGATGTGGCCCAATCGATTAACCAGATGGCAGCCAACCTGGAACAGC
>JACPAW010000035.1 GCA_016180605.1 Candidatus Omnitrophota bacterium
CAACGCCGCCCACCTCACGCCCGCTCACATCGACTGCATCATCCCGCATCAGGCCAATATTCGCATCATCCAGGCCGTGGCGAAGTGGGCCAAGCTTCCCATCGAGCGCGTCTACATGAACCTGCAGCGCTACGGCAATACTTCCGCCGCCTCTAACCTCATTGCCCTATACGAAGCGGTCAAAGAGCGGGTCATTGAGCGAGACGACCACGTGGTACTCGTGGCCTTCGGCGCTGGGATGACCTGGGGCTCGATTGCCCTTCAGTGGTAATGAAAGCCAGCAGACAGCAATCAGCACACAGCAATCAGATAGAACATTTTCTGTGTGCTGTGTGCTGGATGCTGTGTGCTCACCCTGTGCTGTGTGCCTGACCTGTTATGCCATCTTCGACGGCATATCTTTTCCCTGGACAAGGCGCCCAAGCCGTTGGCATGGGCAAGGCGTTCTACGATCGCTTTGAAGTCTCCCGAAGCCTGTACAAGCAAGCCAACGCCCTGCTGGATTTCGACCTGACAGCCCTGTGCTTCGAAGGCCCTCAAGAAGCGCTCACCCAGACCCAGAAATGCCAACCCGCTCTTTTTGTCACTTCGATGGCAGCTTTCCTTGTTTTCAGGGAGGCTTTTCCTTCGATGGAACCGGTAGGGGTGGCGGGGTTAAGCTTAGGCGAGCTGACCGCTCTTACGGCTGCGGGAGCGCTGAAATTTGCGGATGCGCTTTACGTGGTTAAAGCAAGGGCGGAAGCCATGGCATCCTGCGCGGTGCACCATCCAGGAGCCATGCTTGCAATCGTTGGGCTTCCCACCGAGGCATTGGAATCTCTTTGCGCGGATTCCAACGCTTCAGCGGCTAATTTCAATGCCCCGGATCAAGTCGTACTCTCCGGAACGGTGGAATCCATCGAACGGGCACAAAAGCTGGCTACCGAGCGAGGAGCAAAGCGGGCCATTCGTCTTGAGGTATCTGGCGCCTTCCATTCCGGCCTTATGCAGCCAGCCGCCGATGAATTAAAGCGTGTTCTTTCCAAAATCTCAATTGGACCTCCCGTTTATCCTATCATCAGCAATGTCACCGCTGGTTTCGCGTCGGATCCTGAAACGATCCGCCAGCTTCTGGTTAAGCAAATCGTCAGTCCTGTCTTGTGGGAGCCTTCCATGCGGGCTTTAATTAAGGCAGGCACCACACATTTCATCGAATTTCCTCCCGCCCGCATCCTTACCGGGCTTCTACGCCGCATCGACTCTGCCGTAAAAGGCATTGCGATCGATGAGCCAAAGGATTTCGAGAAAGTGGCTTAGACTTAGATCAGTTCCAGCATCCGCTGGATGGGGACAACGGCTCGAGCGGCAATTTCCGGATCCACCTTCACGATGTGCTCCATCTTCACAAGCGCCATGAAGGCTTTCTCGAGCGTATTGCGCTGCATGTGGTGGCAGGTGGCGTGTTCACTAGCGGGGTAAAAATCTTTTTCCGGGTATTGGGTGCGCAGGCGGTTCAGAAGCCCGGTTTCGGTGGCAATGATGAATTCCTTTGAGGATGAGCGGTTGACGTACTGCACCATTCCTTCCGTCGAAAGCACTTGATCCGCAAGGTTCATCTGTTTCGTCGTGCAGCCGCACTCCGGGTGCATGAGAAATTCCGCCTGCGGATGTTCCTCTCGAAGCTGGTCGACCTTCTCCGGCAGAATCGCCGCGTGGGCCGGACAATAGCCTTTCCAAAGATGAATATTGCGCTTCGTTTTTGCTTTAAGATAGCTGCCCAAGTAATAATCCGGGACGAACAATATGGGCTTCTCAGCCGGCAAATGTTCGATCACCTTGATACCGTTGGTTGATGTCACACAGTAGTCGCATTCGGCTTTAACCGCGGCAGAGGTGTTGACATAACAGACAACCAGGCCATCTGGGTGTTTTGCCCGCCAGGTTTTGATTTGCTCCGGAATGATCATATCGGCAAGCGAGCAGCCTGCTGCCAAATCCGGGATAAGAACCGTTTTTTCAGGGCAGAGCATAGCGGCGGTTTCCGCCATAAAGTGCACCCCGCAAAAAAGAATTACTTTCGCATCTGTCTTCTGTGCCGTTCTAGCCAAGCCTAGAGAATCCCCGCAAAAGTCAGCCACGTCCTGGATTGCACCTTCCTGATAGTTGTGCGCCAAAATAATCGCTTGCCGCTCTTGCTTAAGCTGAAAGATTTTCTGCTTAAGCAGAGCATGTAATTGCCCAGGCTTGGAGTATCCATTCGTCTGAGACGGTGCTTTCATGGATTCCAAGATCTCAACGGGTGTCATTAGAAGGGGACGATGATTCCTTTCTCTTGGAGTTTGATCACCTTGGGTGCCATAAAGGTATACAGCCTTGCCGGCCGCTGCCTGCCGTTGGCATGAAACTGGCGCGTTGCCTTCAAGATGCCAAGCTGCAGCATCTTGCGCCGGAAATTGCGCTTATCCAGCCGTGTCCCGATGATCACTTCATAAGAGCTCTGCAATTGCGTGAGGGTAAATTCCCTAGAAAGCAGCTGAAAAGCAACCGTTGTGTAGTTGATTTTGTTGCGCAGCCGCTCCAAGGCATAGTCGATGATGCGCCGGTGGTCAAAAGCCAAATCGGGCAAACGCTTTACCGCAAACCAGTTGGCTTCCGAAACACGCTGGTACGCCTTCAGTTGCACTTGCTGCCAATTGACTAGGGCATAATAAGCAACGGTGATGACTCTTCCGCGCGGATCGCGATTGATTTCGCCAAAAGTGTAGAGTTGCTCTAGGTAAATGTTTCCGATGCTGGTTTCTTCGTGGAGCTCCCGCAGGGCTGCGGCATCGACGGATTCTTCTGGGCCCACCATTCCTCCTGGAAGCGCCCACATGCCGCGATAAGGGGCATTTTCGCGCTTTACCAGGAGAACCTTAAGAATCCCCGCCTGAATGGTAAACAAAGCCACATCCACGGCGATTGAGTGTTTAAGGAGAAATCCGTTGTGTTGAGGATGGTTTGTGCTCATTAAGTGTATTAGCTACACTAATAAAATATAGTGTTTTAAAGACACTTTGTCAAGTAAAAATAGGGCCCCAGCGGTAAGGCAATTTAGCTCTTGCGGCAAAGGGCAAGCAGGTCTAAAGCAGAATCGTTTGCGAAAGGCCGTGCCACGAAATCATCGACGGTTACATGCTCATAGAACTTGCTGATGGGGTTCAAGCGGGTAGGGCCAATTCGGTTTAAGCCCCATTTTTTAAGACGCTGGTAGATATGGTGGCGCTGGGTTAAGTACAGGCCGTGGATTTCGACAGAGGCAAATACCTTTGAAAGCAGCTGTTTTAGTTCTATCGCTGTGAATTCCTTTTCGTGGTAACAGAGTTTTTGGTAAAGCTTTCCCGGTTTTTGGTTGTGGCTTAAGTTTAAGGTGGATAAACACACCTTTCCTGGTTTTTGGTTGTGGCTTAAGTTCAAGGTGGATAAGCACACAAGGCCGCTGGGGGCAAGAACGCGGAAAATTTCCTTCAAGAAGAAAATCAAGTTCGGTTCCGGAACGTGTTCGATGACTTGAAACGCTCCTACCACATCGAAAGATTCATCGGGAAAATCCAAACGCGTCCCATCCGTATAAACAAACTGCAAGTTAGGTCGCGGATATTTGGCTTGAGCACGTGTGATATTGCCTGCTGCCATATCCACTCCCACTACTTCGTGCGCGCTCTTGGCCAAATAGTCAGCCCCGTATCCTTCACCAAAGCCAATTTCCAGAACACGCTTTCCCGAAACTGCGAGAAGAATTTGGCATCGGTGTGTTCCGGGATGAGTCCACACAGAAATGCTTCACTTTGCGCCTGCGTCATAAGGTCGCCATTTTACCACAGGCCGGCACTCCGGAGGCGTTCCTAATAGTATCGCCTCAAAGGGGCGCTAGGCTGGCACATTTGGAACGCCTCCGCCGGAGTGCCAGACTCATTACACTGAGGCTAAATAGCATGAATGAAGAAGGTTCTGGCACCGTAGGTTGGGGTGTGGTGTCTGGACCGGGACCTGAGAGCAGAAGGTAAGAAGTTCCCTCCGCTGTCATTCCAGGAGAAGCCGTTAAAGAGCTAATGGCTGTATGTTCAAACCAGGCACCCTCACCATCGGGGAAACGGGTCAATGCGATACCGGGATTGCTGGATTCGTATGTGACACGGTCAATCAAAATCCCGTTGTCATCCTGGAAAGTGAGGGTATCGCCATCATTGTTGAGAGCTAGGCGACCTGAAGAGGCTATTGTTGCGTACGAAAACCCGATGGGTGTTCGAAAACCCGATGGGTGTTCCGCCACCAAAAACGAGAAAGAAACCATAACCCGGTATCACAGCATCCAGAGCAAAGGTATGCCGGACTCTGAGAGTGTCAGACAAATGCCAACCAGAAAGAGACATAGGCGATTCAGAGAGATTAATGAGCTCGACAAATTCATCTTGCACCGTGTTGGCTGTCCCATCGCGGTTGGCATCCACTATGCCTGGATTTGGCAATATCTCATTGATGGTCAGAGAGGAGCTTGCAGTAGTTGAGGGGAGAAGTAGCATGAAGAGCCCTACAATGCTCAATATCCCTCGGAATCCGTGAACGTGTATCGGCATTTTCAGTTTCCTTAAGTTAAGCGTTACTATTAGGAACGCCTCCGAGGTGCCAGCCTCTAGGCGCGGCTTGACTGAATGGTTTTCTGGTAGGCTTCCAAAACGACGCGTTCAACCTCTCTTTTGGCCTCTTGGGTAAGCGTCACCACACTGTCGTACCACTTGGTGTCCTTGCCTTGCTCTCTTGGCATGCTGACGAAAAGGCCCTTTTTACCTTTGACGACACGGAGTCCCTTGATTAAATATTGCTCTGCGATCGACAGGTCGCAGAAAGCTTTTAGAGAACCCTCCCCCTCAAAAGTCACGATACGCTTAACACTCAGTTCAATCGCCGACATCTGTTGAGAAGTACCCACCGGTTAGACCGTCGATTAACGCGGTCAATTCTTCTATGCGCAGCGCTTGCTCTAGCTGTTTTGCAGAATCAGCTAGAGGATGCGTAAGCTGAACAGCCTGAAGCCGCCTTCTTTCAAAGTAGGTGCGCGTGACCGTATCGACGATGTCATCTCGCAGCTCGACCATGAGTTTCGAGCGGGAATCGATCGAAGTTTGATCTGTGCTCCACACGAAATCCCCAAAATCCCATGTAAGACTCGCACTCCAATCGATGTCGCGCTCACCGCGCAGCAAACTATCCGGGCTTGTGCCAGAATCCCAATGCCGGAAGTCCGTTAAATTCGTGTCAGTGCTAAGAGTCAAATCTGGAAGAAGAGCTTGCCAGCGGGCTTGCTGCCTCCAGGCGGCAATTTTCTCAGGGTGAACTTCTGCGTAGCGGATAGCAGCCTGCTGGACTTGTAAAACGCTCGGTTCGTGGGCGAAATGTTCTTTTACTTCATTGAGAGAGGAAGCTTCTTCCTCAGTTTGGGCAGGATTTAGGGGATAGCGGTACAGGCCTTCCGCCGTAGCAGCAAGGATCGCTGTGGTGGACAGGGCAAGGTCGTTGACCACTCTTCCGGTAAGACCCGAGGTCAACAGTTGCCAGCGTTTCTGCTTAGCGTCATAGCGAGCGACTCCTAGCGAAGTTGCCGCATAGAGCAAGGGTGGGTTCTCAGGACTGAAAGCCAATCGCTTAATTTGAGTCGATGCCAAGCCGGATTGTTCCAAGTACCTCCAGCTTTGCCCGCCGTCGCTGCTGACGATGACCCCACGGTTTGTTGCTGCATAAATG
>JACPAW010000036.1 GCA_016180605.1 Candidatus Omnitrophota bacterium
GGACCATCTTGGCCCCTGCGTCTTGATGTTGCCCATCGTTGGCAAACGCAACCGAGAGCACTTCCCCATGCGCCCCGCGGCCCATCAGATAGACCGCCGGGTACTTCATCGTCAGGCGAGAACCGAGATTCCCATCCAACCATTGCACCGTGGCTCCTTCCTGTGCCACGGCGCGCTTGGTCACTAAATTGTAAACGTTCTTGGACCAGTTCTGGATCGTCACGTAACGAATCCTTGCATGCGGCAGCGCGATCAGTTCCACCACAGCCGAGTGGAGCGAATCGGATGAGTAAACCGGTGCCGTGCATCCTTCGAAGTACGTCACCTGGGATCCCTCATCGGCGATGATCAAGGTGCGCTCGAATTGGCCCATGTTTTTCGCGTTGATCCGAAAGTACGCTTGCAATGGCATGCCAACCGATACACCCTTGGGCACATAGATGAATGACCCACCACTCCAGACAGCGGTATTGAGCGCTGCAAACTTGTTATCGGCAGGGGGAATAATCGTTCCGAAGTAGCGCTTGACCAGTTCCGGTTGTTCCTTAAGAGCCGTATCCATATCGAGGAAGATGACTCCTTGTTTCGTGAGATCTTCCCGCATGGAGTGGTAGACGGATTCCGATTCGTACTGCGCGGAAACCCCCGCGAGGAATTTACGCTCGGCCTCAGGAATTCCCAGTCGATCAAATGTCTGCTTGATCTCCTCCGGCACCTGATCCCATGACTCGCTCTGTTTTGCGGTAGGCTTCAGATAGTAGTAGATGTCATCGAACTTAATGGTGTTCAACAGTGCGGTGTTTGCCCACTGAGGCATGGGTTTCTGTTGGTAGTGATGATAGCCGCGCAGACGAAACTCGAGCATCCACGCAGGCTCATTCTTCATGCTGGAAATCTGCCTGACCTGCGCTTCATCCAGCCCTGGCTGCGCCTTAAACACAGACCGCTCTGCTACATGGAATCCATAGAGCTTTTCGTAGTCTTCGTTGATATCCACGCGGGGCTTGGTTGTCATTGTGTCACTCCTAAGGCGGCTGGTTGGCTTGTGGAACGGAAACCTTCATATCCTTTTGCCTCCAGCTCATGCGCCAGTTCGGGTCCACCGGATTGCACCACACGTCCATCCACCATCACATGGACGATGTCCGGCGTGATGTAGTTCAAAAGCCTTTGATAGTGCGTAATGAGCAGTATTCCCCGCTTTGGCGAACGCAAGGAATTGATACCGGCAGCCACGGTCTTCAGTGCATCGATATCCAACCCGGAATCGGTTTCATCTAAAATGGCCATTGCCGGATCCAAGACAGCCATTTGGAGGATCTCGATTCGTTTCTTTTCCCCTCCGGAGAAGCCATCGTTGACATACCGACTCATGAAAGCATCGGGAATTCCAAGGGTTTTCAGTTGAGTCTTGACCAGCTGACGAAACTCTTTAACCGGGACTTCGTTGCCTCGTATTCCCCGAAGGGCAGCGCGAAGAAAATTGGCGATGGTCACTCCGGGGATCGCAGTCGGGTATTGAAATGCCAGAAACAACCCTTTTTTCGCCCGTTCTGTTGCGGAAAGAGTTGTGATGTCTTCTCCTTTGTAGTAAATCTTCCCTTGGGTGATTGCATACTTAGGATGGCCCAGCAGACAAAAAGCTAAAGTACTTTTTCCTGAGCCGTTCGGACCCATAATGGCATGTACCTCTCCTGCCTTAACCGTCAACGTCAGACCTTTTAAAATAGGCTTGTTCTCAACAGAAACTTGCAAATCTTCAACCACTAATAACGGTTTGTCCATCGCTTCTCTGTTTTCTCTTTTAATCCTTTCACTTCACTCGTCACTAATCACTGGTCACTGGTCACTGGTCACTGACTCACACCCACCGTTTAGCCAGTCTCTCTGTCACCGCACGCTCATTGCCTACTAAATTATCCAAAGTGGTGCTGTCCAAAAAATGCTTAATGTAGATCGTCAGCCCCGACCACACCGAGCGAATACCGCAATCCATCAAGTGAGTGCAAGCCAATGCGTTACCCGTAAATTGATTGCAAATATGATCCGTCGTTTGTACCGTCCCCAGCGCCCGGACCACTTCTCCTAAGGTAATCGCTGAGCTGGGCCGGTTTAAAGCATAGCCGCCACGGATCCCCCGCAGGCTATGCACCAACCCTGCTTTTGAGAGAAGGCGCAGCAACTTTTCCACGTAAGCGCTCGATAACCCCTCTCTGGAAGCAACTTCCTTAACACTGACCACCTGATCTTGGGGAAGTTTGGCCAATTGCAACAGACAGCGCAATCCGTACTCTTCCTGGGCTGTGATTTTCATCAGTACTTCCAAACTACGCTAATATGACTTTTTTGTCAAGTATATTTCTTACTGGAGTGTATGATTTTAACTATATGTCCCAAAACGAGTTGGGAGAAATGGCGAGAGATCAAAGGGAGGTTTCGACTGAAGAATCCATTGCGTTAAAACGGCTGCAGTAATCGGAGCTAGCAGAATGCCATGGCGGAAATGACCTGTTGCCACAAAAAGGCCATCGATTGGAGTCGGCCCCAAGATGGGAAGCCCATCCTTCGTTAAAGGCCGAAAACCTGCCCACATATCCGACAAAAAGCAGGGATCTAAGAAAGAGCTGATGCGGCGCACGCCAAGCAATATGGAGTGAATCCCTCCCAGGGTCAGTGCTTTGGCAAAACCAGCGCGCTCAATGGTGGAGCTGGCAATCACTCGGCCATCGTCCCGCTGCACCAGATAACCCTGCTCAGACATAATAGCCGAATGAAAGATCCGCTTGGAGCTGTAGAAAGCAAGCATTTGCCCCCGCGCTGGCTCAACGGGAAGGCGAATGGGAAAGTGCCCGTCCATGTTGGCCCAACTGCCTAGGCAATTCACCACAACCGGTGCTTCAAAGATTCCCTTCTCCGTACGAATGCCGCGCACCATCGATTTCCGAAGAAGGATACGCAGCACCTGGTTATTTTCCTGAATCGCGACTCCGGATTTTTGGCAAACCGATTTCAAGGCGCGCATTAATTGGACGTTGTCCACCTGCGCTTCTTCAGGAAAGAAAAAGCCGCAGCGAATCTTTCCATCCACTGCCGGCTCCTGACGGTGCACGGCCAAAGCCGAACAGCGCTCCACTCGAAGTTGGCGCCGTTTTTGCCACTGAATGCGGCGGCTCATCTTTTGTTCTTCCTGAAGATTCATCGCTAAGTACAGAATTCCCGTCTTTTTAAAGTGGGTCTCGACTCCGGATTGACGCTCTAATTGTTGAACCCAAGAAGGGTAAAGCTGGCGCGAGGCTTGGCAAAGCTCGAAAAAAGCTCCGGGATGGGGCAAATCCATTTGCGCGCAAAGGATTCCTGCAGCGGCCGAAGAAGCCTCCGCGCCCATGCCGAAGAAGCCTCCGCGCCCATGGAACCCCGATCGAGAATGAGCACTCGTTTTTTTAGCCCTGCTAGCTTGTGTGCCAAAGCAGAGCCGATGATGCCACCCCCAAGAATAATGATGTCGTATCGATTCATAGAAAAAAGCACACAGCCGCCAGCACACAGCACACAGTACAAACCAGCGCTTGGATAGTTTTCACCGGAAAACCTATATCAATGCTCATCTGTGTGCTGTGTGCTGATTGCTGTTTGCTGAACTATGAAGTTTCACACGGCGGAATGGTCTGACGCAACTGCTTGCGCTTAGCAAGCGTAAGAGCTGCGGTCAGACGAAAACTGGCATCGGCATGGGAATCCGACTTTTTCATCAACAGCCACTCTTTTCCGGTGGTACGCGGCCCTTTTAGCCGAATGAGCGCAAAATTCCCCTTCAGGTGCTTGCCGCGAAGCTCGAATTTTAAGGATCCTTCCTTTAAGGCCTTTGCCGGGTCCTCTTCTAAGGGAATAAATGCTCCCTCATCCCAAATAACAACAGGACCCGCTCCGTAGCTGCCCTCCGGAATAATCCCTTCGAAGCTGCCGTACTCCAAGGTGTGGTCAGCGACCATGACAGCCAGCCTTTTTTCGGCTGGGTTCAGAGAAGGTCCTTTGGGGATAGCCCAGGATTTCAAAACCCCTTCGATTTCTAGGCGGAAATCAAAGTGTAGCCGGGAAGCATGGTGCTCGTGAACGACAAACCGCATTGTCTTGCTCATAGTAAATCCAGGCTAGCATGAAGGAAAGCCAAGCGCAACCCCCTGTGCTCGTCCAGCACACAGCAAACAGCAAACAGCAATCAGAATGGGACACGCCAGTGATGCGAAACTTTTGGGACATGGGACGTGGGACATGTTCGTGGTGTTCTTGTCCCATGCCTCATGGCCCATGTCCCAAAAGAGTGGTTCTTGAACTCTGTTATTTTGCCATCTCTGTATGCTGAGTGCTGATTGCTGTGTGCTTATTATTACG
>JACPAW010000037.1 GCA_016180605.1 Candidatus Omnitrophota bacterium
ACCGAATGAGCCGCTCCGCTAACGATACGGATATCTATTGCGCGCAATCCCATGATGGGGGAGCCAGCTTCACCACCAACGTACTGGCAAACGATGGAAAGTCCTCGAAAGAAAATGAGCCGGTCCTGGTGATGGATGACGATGGAAATTCGCACTTGGCCTATATCAGCGAAGAAAACGGCGAGCGTACGCTTTTCTTCACCAAAACGTTGATTCGAATCCTCGAAACGGAAGGAACGGTCGATGATAACAGTGGTGGCCAGGTGAGCGTTGGATCGAATCAATCACTCGCTGGAGTCAGGATTCGCGTTGTTCCAAACGGGGTGGATGCGGATTGGAAAATGGTTATCGGCAAAACAGAGTGGATTCCCAAAGTAGGTTTCCCCAGCGGGGTCATTCCGGTTGGAGAATTGGTGTCGTTAGGGCCAGGAGGAACCGTGTTCAACCAGCCGGCTGAAGTCTGTATACCGTTTGACGATGCTGAACTGAATCGCTTAGGAGTCGTTTCCAGCACACTCAAACTCTATCGCTTGGTAGAACCGCTCTCCATCGTACAACCCACATGGGAGCTTCTGCCAAGCCGTGTGGATAGCGCAAGTCGCGAAGTATGCGCGGATGTGGATCACTTCTCAACCCTCGGAGCAGGAGGAGATGGGGGAGACGGCGGAGACGGGGGCGGGGGTGGCAGCGGGGGTAGCGGAAGTAGTGGTGGATCAGGCGGGGGTGGAGGTGGTGGTTGCTACATCGTCTCCAGTGCTTTCGGATCTGCCCAGAGTCAGCCTGTCACCACCCTGATGCAGATTCGCAGACAGTACCTGGAGCCGGACCCCGTTGGCAAACAATTGGTAGCACTCTATGATGCCGTAGGTCCTATCTTAGCAAGCTACCTCGATACCCACTCTTATTGGAAACAGCCAATGCGGGCAGCGCTGCGGCCAATTATCTGGCTATGCCGCTACGCCCTGAAGAACAGGTGATGCGATGCATGCGCGCTGGATTTCTTGGTTATTGGCTTGCGTGACTATTGGAATTACTGGCGGAGTTCTTTCAATCCGCATCATCGACCCCAACCAACCCGCTCCTATAAAACCATTAACAGCGGATTTCTCCCATGATGAGAAACCTTCCATCTCTCTTAACGTGGGAAGCTCCACTGTCTTTTCGAAAACTCCCCCCAGACCAATGGCAGAAAGCGGAAAAGATCAACCTGCCGCACTCTTGGAGGATTTAAGATTGCTCGGCACGATGTTGGGCAATGAACCATCGGCCATTATCCACCAACGTAGAGTCGGCGTTACCCGCACCTATAAAATCCATGATCGTATCGGCGAAGCCACGTTGGAGGAAATTCAGCGAGGCTTTGTACGTTTAGCCACGCCAAAGGGAAGTGCTGTTTTATTCTTGGATGGCGGCATCGATGAGCTGAAAAATGGTGCTATTGAAGGGCCCACGGTTGCGGTGCGCAATTTTACAGGAACGCTTGCCGTACAATTGCAGCCTTATTTCAATACGGCAACCTCGAAATATGAAGGCTTTCTGGTTGACGCTGTGGAAATTGGGAATACCCGATTTCGGCTAGGCCTACAGCGCGGCGATGTGATTCGAGCCATCAACGGACAATCGTTGGGTACCCCCGCTCAAGCTCTTCAAGTGCTCAAAAAAGGGTGGCAACAGGCGGATATCGCTCTTCTCATTGAGCGCAACGGTCAGCCCACCATCTTGAGTTTGAATCGAACACCTTGAATATGAATGAGAAAAAAAGCGGATGTAAAAATCATACCAAGCGGCATTCCCTTCCACTACTATCGGGAAGAATTCTTCTTTCTTCTGGTTTAAATCCTCATGATGCATCCGTCATCTTTCTCGTAAACGTCCTTGCCCTCGTCTTTGGGCAGGAAAGCGCAGTCCTAGCCGCCGAAACCATCACCATCGATCCTGCAACGACCTATCAGACCATCACCGGTTGGGAAGCAACGTCCTATATTAGGAATGACGATCCTAATTTTTCGATTTTCAAAGACCACTTGGACGATCTTTTCAGCCAAGCGGCGGATCTGGGTATCAATCGGGTTCGCCTTGAAATGCGCTCAGGCATGGAGAACTCCCAAGACTACTGGACGCAATATTACGTCAACCAGTCCATTCCATATGATCTAGTCGATGCTAGTGGTAATCGCATCTGTCCCTCTGATAACTCCATCCCTTACTGGCGATATATCCGGTACACCACTAAAGATGACAACGGGAATGCTTTCCGCCTCGATCCGGACCCGGCAGCCCCCAATGATTCGGCTCGATTCAAAGGATTTCATTTTCCCGAATTGGACCATAGTATCGATTATGCGGTGCTACCATTGAAGCAAGCCGTGAAAGCCCGGGGCGGACAGCTGCACATCAACCTCAATTACGTGGCCTTCACTAGACAGATCTGCACGGTCTATTGCACACCCTCCGACCCGGATTGTTACCACCATACCGATATTCATCCTAGTACGGGCTTGCTGGAAGAATACGCAGAAGCTATTGAAGCGACGTTCTTACATATGCAGAACAAGTACAGTTTTGTACCGGATACGGTAGAGATCATTCTGGAGCCGGATAATGTCCCTCAGTGGAACGGAACAGGGATAGCTAGAGCGATTCTTGCTACTCAAACTCGATTGGCAAGCCGTGGATTTAGCCCGAAGTTCGTTGCCCCCTCCAACACTAACATGGGTGGGGCGGTAAGCTATTTCGACCAGATGGATAACGTCATGACGAGCCAGCAAATCACTCAATATCTAGAGGAGCTCTCCTATCATCGCTATAGCGGTGTATCGGATGCCAATCTCCAAGCGATTGCCAGTCGGGCGGTCCAATATGGGATCAATACTTCCATGCTGGAACATATCGGTAGCGGCTATCAAGACTTGCATAAGGATTTAACTCTAGGAAGAAACTCGGCTTGGTCGCAGTACGTATTAGCTGGAGATACAAACGACGTGGGAGGTAAATATTTCCTCATCGATATTGCCACCCCTCCTGCCAGTCCCACCAATCCAGTCATTACCATGGGTCGCAGGACTAAGGTGCTACGACAATACTTCAAATTCATCCATAGAGGTGCGGTTCGTATTGGAGTGACAAGCAGCCCGACTTTTAACCCTGTTGCGTTCATCAACCCAGATGGCACCTATGTGGTAGTTGCTATGGCCTCAGCTGGGGCAGATTTGGCGATTCAAGGCCTTCCAGCCGGAACCTATGGAATCACCTTCACCTCAGCAAATAGTAACCAGTACGATGTCCAGTCCCCCGATGTGACGATTAACCCTGGAGGAACGGTAACCGCCAGTCTTTCTACAAGCGGTGTGGTCACCATTTATGGAAG
>JACPAW010000038.1 GCA_016180605.1 Candidatus Omnitrophota bacterium
GCGCTTAACGCATGCAGCCGTGCGACGGCATCATACGCCGAGGCAACCTCCGGTTGATCCCGCAATGGACCGGTGATGACCTGGTCAAACTGGCGGATGGTGCCGATTGCTTTCTGTTGAAGAGTCGGAACGGATGTGGCGTTTCCATTTAGCCGGTTAATGGCTGTCGTAAGGGCAAGCGGGGTTAGATGAGCGGCTGCGTTGATCAGCACATTACCCACCGCACTGGAAACGCCAAGACTAGTAACCGTAGAGCCCAGCATCCAGGCAATTGGGTGTATCGCGCTAATCCCCAAAGCACCCACAGTGGTCGTCACAACAGCCGTGCTGATTGCCGGAAGGATCAGGAAAGCCGAGACAGGAAGGGCTAAACCAGCGGTTAATTTCAAAACGGCTCCAGCGCGTTGCCCATTGGTCAATGAACCCCATTGACGAATCTCCCCGAATCCAGAACGGACCAAACTTACTGTTTGCCACACGAGAGTAATCGGCAAGGTGATGGGAGCGGTTACGGACATCGATACCGAGGTAAGCAGTCTCTGAGCAAGAGGCGAGTTGAAGCGGCCAAAAATGCCGGAGAAGAACGAATGGCCAAAGCGGGAGAAATCCATCCGCTGCGGGATACTCGGACTCATGCGGGATGCATAGATAGCCCCTGCCACCTGGAAAACTTTAGGAGTAGGCACGTCCTGCTTCATCCCCTTCTGGACTTCCTGGACGACGTTAGTCCATCGACGAGGATCATTCATGAGCTGCAGGAAGAAAGGTCGTTGTCCGGTAGCCGTACCGATAAACTCAGAGATCATAACGCGGTTGCGCGCTGCCGGGAAAGTCTGTAGGGCTTCAAGCTGGGAGGAGATTTGCTGCACCTGCTCGGGAGAAAGCGATGGCCGCAGAATCCGGATTAATTGCGGAAGGGCCGCTGCGCGATTCTCAGGAGGAATCCCAAGCCTGACTGCCAAGCGATCGATGTCCTGTGTCTTCGGTTGTAGTCTTTGGTATTGCCAGGTGTCGATGACGCTTTGGATCGTGTGGCGAAAACCATAAATCTGCCGGGCCGATTGGCGAGGATGACTCACTCCACCTAGCACAGCGCGGCTGGCATCAGCAAAGGGAGTTCCGAGGCGCTGCAATAAATTAGGCTCAGTAAACGGCAACCGCGCCAAATCATTGGGTGTGCGCGGATTCACCAACCCGTGCAATGCTTGCGGCAATGCTGCATTTTCGGCTGCGCGCAACAACTCTTTGGCTTCGGAAGGAGTGACCGGCTGGCGCAAATGCGGCCCAAATTGCTCCAGGGCTCTTCCTAAGGTCAGCAGGTGGTTGACTCGATTGGCAACCGTGTGACCGGAAAGCGGCAGAGTACCTGTTTCAATCAAAGCTTGTGTCGTTTGAATCGCTTCTTCGGGAGTTGCGGGGATTTGGAAACCGAGTGCCCGAAGAGCCCGGTCTGCATCGCTGCGGTCTTCTCCTGCCAGATTGCTTAAACGAAGGGCTAACTGCGCAAAGATCTGATCATTGGCATTGAGTTGCCCGGTTGTGACAGCCGGTGAGTCAGGCGGCAGAAGGGCGTTAATGGAAGGAAGAAGCGGAGTAGCAAATGTCTGCTGCAAGTTTTGAGCAAACTGTGTAACGGTTGTTATCGGAGGCGAGCGATCTGCCATTCCCGAAGAAGCCAAAGCAGGATAAAACCACGAAAACTCCGCTTCGATTTCTTGTGCGTATTGCGCTGCCTGTTGCTGAGAAATGGAGCCTTGGGTTGCCAGTTGAGCGACGTTGCGCTGGTTTAAGTCCGCTACCATTCTCTGCTCAACAGCGATTAATGCCTCTGCTCTTTGCTGTTGGGTCTGAGCTTTCCCGATGCTTTGCCGCTCCTCATCGGTGATCATGACATCCTGGATGTCCACCCAGTGCGCTGCCCAACCTTTCATGCGTCCCTGGACCGTATCCACAATTCCAAGACGCTGGGCAGTCTGTCCAACCTCATTGATAGGCGCTGGGTTCATCTTGACGATCAGACCCCTTGCACCCAAATCTTGAGAAGCTCTTGCAATATTCGATCCCGAAGAAAGACCTTGGATCACGACAATGATTTTCTCCATCGGATGCGCCTGAATATACTGGCGCGCATCTTCAAACTCCGCATCGAAGGCATCATTGGAAGCAGCCAAGACGGTCAAGATCTTCGTATTATTCCCAAAACCATTGGCCTGAAGTTGGGTATTTGTTTTCACCTGCTCTGCCAGCACATTAGCTGCGTCCTGCAAACGGCCAAGATGATTGTCCGTAACGATGAATAGGTTAAACGTCTTCCCTTTTGTCCCCAGCACATCCACGACACGGTTGATGAGCCCATCCGACCCACTCACCACATCCAAGTCCATGATATCCGGACGCACCACATCGGGCTCTGCCACCAATTGAACCTGGTGCATCTGAAGAGCTCGGATAGTCGGTGCGACTCCTTCTGCCGTACCGGTCATACTGATGTTGCCACCTACTAGGCGAATCGCCTCGGGATACTGGATTTCGGCGGTGATCTTATTCAAGATCGCATCCCCGAACATCGAAATGGACCCTTGGTGCTTTACGGCAAGAAAGGCGGCCATCGCGTTTTGTCCGAAAATCGTATCTTTCATGGGACGGCCGTTGGCATCGGTTACGGCATAACCGGTGACTTGGTTCTGGGCGTTCTAATCAAGCTGGTAGTGTCGGCCCTCGTTGAAGCGGACGATCGTGGCTGCTGCGTTGATGACTTCTTTGAAGTCGGGTTGCCCTCGCCCACCGAAGAAATTCTGCTGCACCGGGTTTAAGCCTTTGCGAATCTGCTCGGCCAATTTTGTATCAAATACAAAGGAATTGCGGTTCTCGCGGCCGGTTGCCGGGTCGCGAGCGTAGCGAATGGGAGACGGCTTGCCGCTTTGGATGGCTTCTTGCTCAAGGCGTGCAACCTCTTGGTAGACATGGCTGTAAGTCTGATGCATCGCCTGCATGACGGTAGCGATTTTCGGATTTTCCTTTATCACCGATTCATAGATGCCCTTTGGCTGACCGTAGACCAGGCGTGCTCCTTGGATGGCGTCATGGACTTCATCGGTGAGCACGAACATCCCCGTGTTCAATTGATGCTCGATCCCCAAGGAGTTGACCATTCGATGGGTCATGATGTTGATACCGGCGGTCGCCTGTGGCGTCTGGCCGCGGGATGTCTCTTCGGGATAGAACTGGACCGGAACACCGACACTTTGAGCCAATTGCATGAGCGGGTTATCGCGCATCTGCTGCGAAACTTTGAAAGTAGATGTGGAGAAAACCAAGGGCACATCGCGGTATTTGAGCGCTGTGGCGATAAAGGAGATTGCACCGATGTCTTCCTTACCTGCTCCTGGCGGATGGCTGAGCACTAATTCTTCGCGTCCGGCTGCGCGGTTGGCAACGCGCGCGGCAAGGTGTACGAGGTTATCGCCTGGTTTCATGCCGGCCTGACGCATCGCAGATTCCAATGCCTGAGTTAACGCCGGCACATTAAACGGTGCGGCATCCACTCCTGGCCCCAACACACTATCGACGATTCTTCCCACACGCAGCCGATCCGAAATGCTCAAGTTCCGGTTCAAGGCACGCTGGATGTCTGAGCGGGTGACCGTAACCGTTCGAGCAAACTGGTCCATGTTGCGCGCAAACTCAAGGGCAAGGGCTGCCTGATCCATGCGGATGTCAAATGCATCTCCATTGGCCTGGGCGATGGCCACGCGCAAAGCCAATAGCTCAGCAACCGTCTCCTCAACCGTTTGATTCGGGGCACGCATGCCAAGCGACTCCAGCCTTTGAGTCAGCGGAATAGGCTGTCCTTGGCCTAGTTCCGTATTCATGGCATTTAAGATGTCGAATGTTCGCTGAATGATTGGCTCAGCGCGCTGTCGAATCTGCCGAGCTTCGGGAGTTTTAACTTGAATGGCCGGGTCGGTTAGCTGCACCTTGGGCATCGTAACCGGTTTGGTCATCAAAACCGGGGCAGCCTGGGCGGGTGCTGCCATAGGTGTTGCTTGTGCTATTCCCGCAGACGGAACGCCCACGCGTGGTGTTGGGGCTGGTGTGGGCGTTCCGACCGCTCGGGGTGCTGTGGGGCCAGGCGGTGCGGGACGAAGGGTTGCTACGACACGGTTGAATTCATCTTGAAGAAGTCCTGGGTCGACGTTAGCTTGTCTGGCAACTGTGGCAATTTGGCTTTGGATAACGGCTCGAACTGTTGTGTCTTGCGCTCGGTATCGCTCTAATCGAGGAGCGTTTCGGTCAACTAATGTTTGCGCTAAATCTCGCAGGGTTTGCAGCACTG
>JACPAW010000039.1 GCA_016180605.1 Candidatus Omnitrophota bacterium
CTAACGCGGGCAGGGTTGCGGCGAATCCGGTTCCACGATTTGCGTCACACCTACGCAGCCATTCTGGTCACTCATGCAGTCAACATCAAGGTCATCCAGACCCTCTTGGGCCATGTGTCTATCGAGACGACACTTGACACCTATGGGCATCTCTTGCCCGGCGCCGCTAAGGAAGTTGGTGCTAAGATGAGCGAAGTGGTGTTCGGGCCCTCACCGACGGAAAACCAGCCTATTCCACGCTAAGGTCCAGCTAAGAAGAGAGGCCGAAATGGGCGTAAACAACCCGAAGAGACCCGAACGATGGCTTCTGAAGCAACATGCGGAAACTCCAATCAACCCGAACCAACACAAACAGTTCCGAACGAAACCGAACGAATCCGAAAGCGTTGGACGGCGGCTGGATTTTTGGTACACTTAAAGAGGGCTCACGCTCTCGATCCGAAGACGCGGGTGCGACTCCCGCCGCCTCCACCACTTACAACAAGCGATGTGCGCTGCCTGGTTGTCCCGCTAAGGTGGCGCTAAGGAAAGCGTCGCGTGGCTGATAAAAAAGCCGCCAGACAGCGAGAGGGATGGCCTAACCGAGGGGGCAACTTGGTTCTTGACGACGAATCGGGTATAGTTATAATGATAGTAGGCTCCAAGAACGACCCAGGGTATTCAAAGATATCTGCCCCCCGCTCGACACGCCGAAAGGCCTCGGGCGGGGTTATTATTTTCTCTCCGCTCTCCGTAGGATTTCTGCATGGCCAGTGAGCCTTCGAGCAAGCAAGCGATCCTGTTCATCGACGGCCAAAACCTGTTCTATGCCGCGAAAGAAGCGTTCGGCTATACCTACCCCAATTACGATCCTAAGAAACTGGCTGAGCGAATTTGTCAGCAGAAAGGATGGCAGTTGGCTGAGACGCGGTTCTACACCGGAGTCCCGGATCCACAGGATAGCGCCTTCTGGCACCATTTCTGGACGGCCAAATTGGCTCAGATGGGCAGGCTGGGTGTCACCACGTTTTCGCGTCCGCTGCGTTATCGAAACGAGACGGTGCAACTTCCTGGCGGGAAGACGCACACGCATTTGGTCGGGCAGGAGAAGGGTGTCGATATCCGCATGGCGTTGGATATGGTTCGGTTGGCGCATGAGGGCGTCTATGATGTGTGCGTGGTGGTCAGTCAGGATCAGGACATGACCGAAGCGGTTGAAGAAATCAAGAGGATTGCGCGGGAGAAGCATCGCTGGATTCGGGTTGCCAGCGCGTTTCCCGCCAGTCCCACCTTTAAGAATCGGTGGGGCATTAATAAGACGGATTGGATCAAGATCGACCGGTCGATGTATGACGCCTGTCTGGATGCACGCGATTATCGCCCGAAGACGACCTCACCAGCATGACCGAGCGTATGTAAACTTTCCTCCCCACCGGGCTTTGTGACTGAGTGCTTTCGTGAAAAATAGGACCGGTACTGCTCTGTCCGGAGAACAAGCATGATTGAACAGATATGGCGCGATCTGCTGGCCCCCGATGATCTAGAGGAATCATTTGTGGCTCGCAATGAAATCGATGATGTCATCTCACTGATGATCGAGTCGAGGATCAATCCGCGGAAGTACGGTGGCAACCTGCGCGCTCTTCTGACCGGGGGAATGCCAGATCTGTTTGGAGGAGGGGATCCCCTACCAACAACGCCATCAATCGGTAAGTACATGTTAGTCGCCGAACGTCCCCTCTACACGCCTCTTTGGTTGCTCGCTGGTTTCCCGGATGTGCTCGTATGGTTCAACGAGAAAATGGATTTGGTATTTGATCCATCTGTAGACGAAAAAGAGGCGCGCAGAAGCTACGCAAGGCTATTTGGTATGGGTTTAGATTCGCCTCAAGGCTCAAATGAGAATGAGTTCAAGAATGTCGACGGGACTTTACATGTCCGTTATTACCGAAATCTTATCGCCAACTACGTAAAAGAAACGAACAAATCCCTGGAAACGGCAGTCCAAGCGGGTTCAGCGGAAGACGTCTACCTCGGATTTGACTGCCTTCGGATAGTCGGTGAGCAGAGCACTTGCACGCTGATTGCGACCATGACGACCAAATATTACTTGGAGTTGAAGAGATCCTATGGGGCCTCCTTTCCCGACGAGAGCTCACTATTGGCGCTGTCAGGCATACTGGATGCGCAGGCCTACATCTTCGGCACCAAGCAGCTCACTCCCGCACAAGTCATTGCGTTGGCGAAGGAGACGGAGGGTATGCAAGATCGGCTGGTGGAGTTCCTCATTCAGTTCGAGACGCTTCTGCTGTCGATTGATACGCCAGCACTCTCCTTTGAAGAAGTGCGCAGTGTCTGCCAAGGCGAAGCAGAAGCCATTCGTGGCAGTATTCAGCGAACGACGGATTCCTACAGAGGCGAACCAAAGATCACCGATGATGTCCGCGCCATGATGTCATCGCCCCAATTCGCACAACTGAGGCTGGCGGCAGGAGTGTGCAATACCACGCTACTAGGGAAGCTTGTCGTTGATATTTTGGAACGTATTCAGTGGGACCTGACGAGGTCGGGTGTCATAAGAAAGTTCTCAGACGCGACATTTTCGAAACCAGATCCCTTGAAAAACAGGCACGCATTCATCTTTCAATCCGTCACACCATCTCTTATGGTGGTCACGTTTTTCGATGCTAGACGAAACGATGAACTGTTCAGAATACAGTTGGGGGTATTCGAGGAAGATGGCCCGCTGAGCGATGAGATGCTTCTCCATCTGTTTGAGATAATGAAGCAAGAGTTATTTGCCAAATACGGCAAGCCAGCTTATGTAATGGAGAATCCATCTATGATTAACCAGGCGATGGCACAGTCAACCGTCGTTCCTCCGGGTAGTGCGTTTTCAGACGACGCGGCTTGGTCGCTACCTAACGCCATTTTAACCTTGACCCTCTCGATGCGACGGGACGGCGCTACGCAACCAAACATTGCCATTGGATATGGAGATCTCGACCACGATCCTCTTTCGAGGTCTTGGGCATGGATTAGAGAGAAGCGCAAGACTCTTTGAGATTTTGAAAGGTGCTGGGCGCTGAGGGACGGGCAGTTCTGAAATGAATAAGCGTCTCACGGTCATGACTGACGGATACCAGAGGAACGCCGAGCATATGCGCCGATGCCGACAGTCGGCCCCTGTCAGCCCCCATGACCTGGTTTTTTGTTACAAAGACGGCGAGCTGCTGCACCCGGATTGGATCATCAAAAGCGAGTTCCACCCTGCTCTAACGCGGGCAGGGTTGCGGCGAATCCGGTTCCACGATTTGCGTCACACCTACGCAGCCATTCTGGTCACTCATGCAGTCAACATCAAGGTCATCCAG
>JACPAW010000056.1 GCA_016180605.1 Candidatus Omnitrophota bacterium
AACGATTGAATCGGCCTTTACGACGGCAAGGAATAAGCGATTGAAGTTAGTCATCCGATTTGTCTATAACCCAGGTCCCGGTTCGACCACCGATCCTAATTTGGCCAACCCCGATGCGCCACTGGACCTTATCCTGCAGCACATTAACCAGTTGAAACCGATCCTCATTGCCAACGCGGATGCCATAGCAGCGATGCAGACGGGGTTTCTAGGTCATTGGGGAGAGTGGCATAGCACGAAATACCTCTATGCGACAGCATCGCGGCAAGCCATTGTGGATGCCCTGCTGAGCGCTTTGCCAAAGGACCGCATGCTGATGCTTCGGTATCCGCGCTATAAGGAGATCTTCTTCCAAGGACCTTTGACGGTAACGGAGGCCTTTTCACAAACAGACAGAAGTCGCATCGGCCATCATAATGACTGTTTCTTGAGGGATGCCGATGATACTACTTATCGGTCAACCACCGCACAGCCTCCGAAAGATCACTCAACCTATTGTGACGGTTTAGATGAGATTGCCTGCTGGAAAGCCTTCGTCGCTCAAGAGGGGCGCTTTACTCCTGTAGGGGGAGAGACATGCCAGTATAACCCCCCGCGTACGGAATGCCCCAATGCAACTGCCGAATTGGCCACGTTGCATTGGTCATTTATCAATAATGATTATAAACGTGAGGTGCTCGATAGCTGGATTGCGGGAGGATGCATGGATGCGATCCGCCGACAACTGGGCTATCGGCTGGTGTTAAAAGAGGCGTTTATTCCTCAATCGGTTCAGCCGGGGGGCTCATTGGATGTGGATGTCGTTCTCAATAATGTTGGGTATGCCGCTATGTATAACCCAAGACCAATCTTTGTGGTCTTGAAGAATGCAACGAATCGATATGATCTAGCCATCTTGGGCATTGATCCACGTCACTGGGAACCTGGAGCAGATCAAACCCTTCCTATCCGGGTTACCGTCCCGACCAATGTGGTGCCGGGTACCTACACACTCGGTTTGTGGTTACCGGATGCCGCAGCGTCATTGCGCAATATCCCGGCTTATGCGGTAAGATTTGCCAATGCGAATGTATGGGACGCAGTGACGGGTGTGAACATCCTTACTTCCAGTCTGGAAGTATTGCCTGGTGACGGCTCCGGTGCTGTGTGCTTGGGCGATGTCACCGGAGACGCTACGCGGGATCTCTCTGATGCCATCCGCTGCATCCGGTACCTGGTAGGTTTGGATACGTTAACCGGGGCCGAACTTACCGCAGCCGATAGCAATCAGGATGGCTCTGTGGATCTTTCGGATGTGGTCCGCTTGATCCGGGATCTGTTGGGATTAGAACCATTGCCAGTGTGCCAATAAGGCAGCACACAGCAATCAGCACACAGCACTCAGAAAAAGCAACTACTAATCCCATCTTTTTTCTGCTTCTGTGTGCTGTATGCTGGGTGCTGTATGCTGTTTTGCGTTCCAGCTGCTCCTGCCATTGACGTCGTGCGATGGCTCGTGTTACAGTGGCGCTCATGTCCAATCGTTCGCAAGCACGCATTGCTGTCTTAGGAGATGGCGGTTGGGGAACAACGCTGGCCCTCCACCTTCATCGGCTCGAACACCAGGTCCAATGGTGGAGTGCTTTTCCGGAATATGCCAACCAATTGAAGCGCCGCCGTGAAAACATAAAGTACCTGCCTGGGATTCATCTTCCCTCTGCACTCTCCATCACCTCAGAGCTTGGCGAAGCTTTAAATAAAGCAGAGGTGGTCGTCTTTGCGGTTCCTTCACAGCATCTGCGGTCTGTAGTAAAACGAGTCAAGCCGCACTCTCATCAGCAGCTTGCCTTCGTGAGTGTTGCAAAGGGAATTGAGCAGGCAACGCTAAAGCGTATGTCCGAAGTCGTTGCTGAGGAACTAGGACCCGTACCGATTGCCGTCCTTTCAGGACCTAACATCGCTTCAGAAATCGCCCGCAAGCATCCGGCAAGCTCGGTCGTGGCCTCAATACATTCCGACCTGGCAAAGCGGATCCAAAAACTCTTTATGGATGATCGCTTCAGGCTTTACACTTCTTCCGATGTCATTGGGGTTGAGCTAGGGGGTGCTTTGAAAAATCCTCTTGCCATTGCCGCGGGCATCTCGGATGGCTTAGGCTTCGGAGCTAACGCCAAAGCGGCATTGATCACCCGAGGAATCGTGGAAATGGCAAGACTGGGGGTGGCTTTAGGAGGCAGGGAAGCAACCTTCTGGGGCTTAAGCGGTCTGGGAGATTTGATCACCACTTGTCTTTCCGGACGCAACCACTGGCTTGGCGAACAACTAGGCAAGGGAAAATCGCTCCGGCAAGCATTGTCTTCCACTCCTATGGTTTTCGAAGGGGTTGAAACCGCAAAAGCAGCCGTTCAACTCGGACAGCGCCATCATGTGGAGCTTCCCATTATCGAACAAGTCGAAGCCATTCTCTTTCGCAAACGAGCTCCCCGCACGGCTCTCCAAGCCCTCATGCGTCGTTCAGGCAAAGCCGAATCTTCCTCCGTCTAGTTGAAATTGACACCGTCGCAGTGGCCTGCTACGCTGTAGGTTCATAGAAATTCGCATCTGAAGCTGTAACCTCACCATAAAGGTACCCTTTGACAAATATATATCATTGATATATACTTAAATTAACATGAAAGAAGCAAAATTATTTCAAAATGGTCGAAGTCAAGCAGTCCGGCTGCCCAAAGAATATCGGCTAAGGGGGAAGTCTGTTTATATCCATAAGCTCGGCAATCTCGTCGTGCTGATTCCAAAGACAAAGTCGTGGGATTCGCTGGTGGATGCGTGCGATAAATTCACCGAAGATTTTATGACAACCCGGAACCAGGGAGTCCATGAACGCGAGCAACCCTTTGGATGATCGTGGGCATGACGAAGTACCTCCTGGATACAAATATCTGTATCTACTTGATTAAGAAACGGTCTCCGAAAGTGTTTTCGAAATTCCAATCTTTGAGTGTTGGAGAAGTTGGAGTTTCGGCCATTACCTACGCAGAACTAGAGTATGGAGTAGCACACAGTAGTAACCCAACGCAAAACAGAATGGCGTTAAGCGAGTTTCTTGCCCCCTTGGAGATTCTCGACTTCCAGGCTCAGGTTGCCCCCATTTATGGAGCCCTTCGGACTTCACTCGTGCGTGCGGGGAAAATGATCGGCCCTCTGGATCTTCTCATTGCAGCGCATGCCTTGCATCTTGGCGTCATCCTCATTACAAACAACATCAAAGAGTTTTCTCGAATCACTGATCTTAAAATTGAGAATTGGGTGTGAATCCGGGGCGTAGTAGAGCGCTTGCAAAT
>JACPAW010000057.1 GCA_016180605.1 Candidatus Omnitrophota bacterium
TCAAAACCAATCCCGGATTTAACAGGAGCCTGATCGGCGACTGCCCCGGCAAAGAAAATTCCTGTTGCCCCTGGAAAATGGCGCTTTAAGTGCTGCCTCATCGCTCCTGGATAGTCTGCGGAAAGATAAAAGTTCCAGGCACCCAGTGCCGTAGGGTGTGCAGCAAAGTTAACCAGAATGGCAAATGGCGTAGAATCTTTTTGGCGGTAAAATGCCGCAACCGCCAACTCGGAATCCACAAAACCATCAGGATCCACGCGATTCTCCACGGCAAGCGGCGCCTGAGTGCGAACCACTGCCATGCGTGCTGGCGCACGCGAAAGATAAGCCTTTTTGACCCCCTGAGTGATCCCTCGAAGAATTTCCCCAAAAACTTCTTCCTCGTAATGACCCATCGAGATTTTTTCCAAAAACTTCCGGCCGTAAGCGCCAGGTCCTGAATGGGTGTGGGTCGCGGTTAACAAAAGAGAAAAATCTTTTCCAAGAAACTCCTCTTTCGCAAGACGATCGCGTGCCGCCTGGTAGAGGATTTCATCCACGATCAGAAGATCGCAGCTAACGAGTGCTATCACGGCTTCTTCGCTTTCCGCAACCAGTGCCGATACCCCTACGGGATCATGGGTTCCCAACGCGGGCTTGCCTCCACGACGGCTATAGCCTGCCAAGGGAACGCCATGCGGCAGCTCAAATGTCTCGTAGGCGACCCCGATGCGGACACCGTTCGTCGCGGTTTTTGCGAAAACCTTCCCTGGGATACCCATCATGATAAGAAACAACCCCATCACAAAGAAAAGTCCATGGTCCACCGTCCACAGACCACAGAAGAACCAGTCGATTCCTTGTTTGCTTTTGTGTGGACCGTGGACCATGGACCGTGGACTACTCATGGGCTTTGTCGTTCTTTCGGGCTTTCAACAGATCCTGGGCACAAGCGAGGGCTTGCTCCTTCGAGGAAACTCTGCCTTCCGCCTGAGCCTCCATGATGGCCTCCAGAAGCTCTCCGATAAGCGGGCTGGGAGTCAGATGAAAAGCCTCCATCAACTGATAACCGTCAATCAGCTGTGGGGGTTTGACCACTTGTTCTGCTTTGAAAAAATAAGCCTGCAGCATTTCTTCGACAAAACCACGATGCGCATTGACCTGATCCAGATGCGATTTCGGTCCTCGAGTAGCCATGCGATCCGACCACCACAACAGAAGGCATGCCGGGCCATGGTCCTTCAGATCCCTGAAGAAACGGAAAACGGCCCGGTTCGTCAGCTGCGGCTCTCGGCTTAAGAAGCCGGGGCGCAGATGGTGCAACACCAATAGACGCACCATCTCGGACTCGCGGTTTGAAAGCCGCAGCCGTTCGGTGATGCCAATAACCATCTCAGCGCCTGTTTGTTCATGGCCATAAAACCAAATCTCTCCATCAGCCTCAATGCTGCGCCGTGCCGGCTTGCCGATGTCATGCAAAAGCCCGGCTAGCTTGATCAGGGCCTTGCGGCTGCGCCGTTCCACCAGGCATTCCCGGCAGTAATCGGCAAGCGGCTTACGAAGCGGTTCGATGAACTCTGCGAAATCTTTCAGAAACCGATCTGCCTGGGCGGCCGTTTCCAGCTCATGCCTCATCACATCCAAATGATGGAATGGCCCTTGATCCACATCGCGCCCAAGGGCTACCTCCGGGAGAATCACTCCCAAAGCCCCGACCTCATCAAGGGCGTTCAAAGCAGGATGTGCACGATCCGTCTCAAGAATGAGCAGCAACTCATCCCGTAGACGTTCTCCGGATACCGCCAATAGCTCCGGAGCTGCCTCTCTCATCAGGGCTGGCAAGGCAGAATCCAGGGCAAACTCAAGCTGAGCGGCAAACCGGAATGCCCGTAAAATACGCAACGGGTCTTCCAAAAAGGTTTGCGGATAACAGGCAGTAATTTTTCCCGCTTTCACGGCAATCGCTCCCCCAAGAGGATCGATGATGGCAGAAGAATCATCGGGAGAACGCAGCCAATCCGCCAAAGAGATTGCCATGGCATTTATTGTAAAATCTCGACGTCGCAGGTCTTCCTCCAAAGTGGGACCTCGAAAGTCGCTGATATCCAATTCCCAATGCTGTTGCTCATCCGCAACGACTACTCTTGCGGTTCCTGTCGTCTTATCCAAGAGGACAAAGGCCCCCTTTAGATCAGCCGCCAAATCCTGGGATACAAGCAGTGCATTTTTGGAAACCGCAAGATCGACATTGCGGCATTCTAAGGCTCGGCCAAGTGCTTGATCGCGCAATAAACCGCCCACGATGTAAGCCACGATCCCTCGTCTCTGGAAAAATGCCTGGGTGCGTTCCAGCAACGCAAGCATTCCCTCTGGAATCATCTCATGCACCATCAAGGCTTGCACCGCTAAGAGAATGTCCTTCAGCTCTGGGGCGTGGGGCGTGGGGCGTGGGACAAGCAATACTAGAAACATAGCCCATGGCCCATGGCCCAAAAATATTGGGCCACTGCTATCTAAGATGACACTTGACATTATTTTGTCCTCTGGCACAATAGGGTCATTATAAAAACCAATTGCCTGTCTTATTTTTATGCCTCGCCGTTCTAAAGCCGACGAACTGCTCGAATTCGAAATCCAGTTTTACGAAAAGCTCCTTGCCGCGTATCCGGATTTCGTGGATGTACTCATTCCTCTAGGGGAAGCGTACACGCGAAAAGGTCTCTATGATCGAGGCCTGACGGTCGATATGCGCTTAGCCCAGTTGCGCGGCGAGGATCCGTTGATTTGGTACAATCTAGCCTGCAGCTTCTCTCTTCTCAATCGGGTTGATGAGTCACTGGACGCTTTGCGCAAAGCCGTGGGGCTCGGTTACAACAATCTCAAACACCTGCAAGGGGATCCGGATTTAAGCAATCTGCGCCGGTCTCCCAAATACCGCCAGTTTTTGGACGCTGTTGCCCTACAGCAACCATAAATTAAATTAGCGCGGACGTTTCCGTTTCGAAGATTTCTTGCGGCTTTTATCTGCCCATAATCCTCGACGTTCTTCCCTGGCCTGCTTGGATAATTTCCGAAACAACTCCGCATGGCGGACGTTGGGCGGAATAGTGAGAACTTGTGCGAAGCCCTCCTTAAGCAACTCCGCGTTAACCATCTTGTCTTCCACGTACACGTAAGCCAAAAGCCTGCCATATCGATCGTGAGTCTGCACGTCTAGTTCCAGCCGCACCTGGCGGTTCTCCACCCATCTTCGATTCGCTGCCAAGGCCTCTTTTCCGAATGGCTCAGGATCATAAACCCACCGCTGGCCATCGCGGTAGCGCAGCTCCGGA
>JACPAW010000058.1 GCA_016180605.1 Candidatus Omnitrophota bacterium
CACCCTGATTACTGGAGGTACCGGAACCGGCAATGACTTTAACAACCTTGCCATCAGCAAATCCGGCTCTGGAACCGTGACACTTACCACCAATGACTTAGATGTCGATGGCACCTTAAGCTTAAGTAGTGGAACCTATGATGCCAATGCCTTAGCTACTACGGTTACAGGCTTAGCCACAGTCTCAGGAGGTACTTATTCCGCATCCACAACCACCCAAACCTTTGATGGGGGTCTTACCATCTCAGGAGGGACCTTTACGGGAAGCTCTGGATCTGTAGATGTCAACAGCAACTTTGAGATCTCAAGTGGGACCTTTACGGCACCGACTACTCTTACTGTAAGCGGGAATTTCACAAACTCAGGAGGAAGCTTTGATTCTAATTCCGGAACCGTCACCTTAGATGGAACCCTTCAGAGCTTAAGTGGAGCAACGAGCTTTAATAACCTCACAAAGACAGTAACTTCTGCGGATACCTTAACCTTTCCATCAGCCAGTACTCAGACCATCACAGGGATTACTACCTTACAAGGAGCCTCCGGACAACTCTTAAGCCTTCGCTCTTCAACTGCGGGTACTCAGTGGCTCTTCAATCCTCAAGGAACCAGAACCTTTAGCTTCCTGGATGTCAAAGACTCTAATAACACCAATTCCACTGCCATTACGACCTCTGGACTCTCTATTACAGACTCAGGCAATAACACCAACTGGGACTTTGGAAGCTCAGATAGTGGCAGTGATTCAGGTAGTAGTACCTCAACTACCACAACCCTATCTCAGTATGACTTAACCGGATCTACTTCTCCCTTCCCTGGAGCAGGATTCATCATCTTGCTTCCGGTTGCCTTGCCCGGAGGAGGACTCATTGCGGTACCTACTATGGTTCCTGCTCTTGCTCCAAGAGCCCAACCTGTGTCTTCGATCTTGCAGAATGCCACAGGAAAGGCTTTCATGCCTGCCAATATCTCTCCGTCAGCCTTTAGGATGATCCAAGGATCTAGCATATTACCTCCAATCATGACACAGATCTTCCAACAAACGATGGCAGAAAGCTCAATTGCAGCAACCTATAGCCCATCCATTTTTGCGAATATCAGAGCCGCTGCGGTTTTGCCTTCCTCCTTAGCATTCGGGGAGACATCGGCAGGTGCCAGGATGCCAATTGCCGTATCTCCACAAGGATTCTCAGATATCCAGGGTGCGGCACAGGTACCTCAACAACTTCGAGTTCAATTCGACCATGTCCAAGCGAGTGGGCAAATTACTGAATCTACAGCCGTACGCTTTCCCTTAATCCGAGGAAGTGCTTTGCTGCCACAACCCGTTTCAGCAGTTTTTGATCAAACGATAGGCCAAAACGATTTGCCGGTTTCCTTAAGTCCAGCGGTATTTCAGGGAGTCAGCGGCCATGGGCAACTGCCCACCGCCGTAAGCCAAGCCGACTTCGAAGGGTTAACGGGTGAGGCACAGATACGGTTGCAGTTTCCAAGCGGAGAATCCTTCTTCCTTGGATACAGCATCGGAGTTCCTCTTGGCTCGGGAGAAGAACCAATCCGTGAACCCACCATGCATCATCTTCCCGTTGATTCTAAAGAAAAACAACAGAACCAGCCTTAGCAATAACTGATCATCTCCTCGTGGGACGTGGGACAGGGGACACATGAGAGATACGAAGCTTTTGGGACGTGGGACAAGTAAGATGCCGGACACGCCCGCGGCTTGCCATTCGCGACTGCCGGGGCGGGCACGGTCATCTCCCGCAATCGTTAACATAAGCTAGCTCGTCAGCTCGTCAGCAGTAAGCTCGTCAGCCGTATGCAAAAACGGCAAAAACCAGCTTAAAGCTTTCCTTGGGTTTCCCATATTTTTCTTCGCTTTTACTTATGGCTGATTGCTGACGAGCTGTCGAGCGGATTGCTGACGAGCCCATACGCGCACACGCGCTAACGCGTTTACGCGCAAACTATTCTTTTTCCTCTTGACATCCCTGCCTGTCTCCTCGACAATAAATTCTCTCAAATAAGGAGGTCCTATGAGTGCCCCAACGTCTTCCCTAGCAACAACAGCATCAACGGTCTTAGTCTCCACAGAGTGGGTTGCCAAGCACCACGAAGATTCTTCCGTTCGCATCGTGGAAGTGGATGTCGATAAAAAAGCTTACCAAGAAGGACACGTTCCCAACGCTGCCGGCTGGGCGTGGGATACTCAACTCTGCGATACCGTAAGACGAGATATCATTCCGAAAGATAAGTTCGAGCAGCTGATGGCTGAGACGGGAATCACCAACGCGACCACGATCATTCTTTATGGCGACAACAACAACTGGTTCGCGGCATGGGCATTCTGGCAGCTTAAGGTATACGGCCATACGGATGTGCGATTGATGAACGGGGGACGAAAGAAATGGATCGCGGAGGGCCGCGATCTTTCCATGGAAGCACCCCAGTTCTCCAAAACGTCATACAAAGCCAAAGAGCCGGATCGGTCCATCCGGGCGTTTTTGACAGAGGTCATGAAAGCAACTGCCGAGAATGCCGCACAGCTCGTGGACGTGCGGAGTCCCCAGGAATTCTCCGGAGAGATCCTCGCCCCTCCAGGGCTTCCAGAAACCTGCCAGCGAGGCGGACACATTCCGGGGGCTAAAAATATCCCTTGGGGTAAGGCGTGCAATGAAGATGGAACTTTTAAGAGTGCGCAGGAGCTGCGCACCCTCTATGGATCAGCGGGCATCCAAGGTGAGATGCCGGTTATCGCTTATTGCCGCATCGGCGAGCGATCCAGTCACACCTGGTTTGTCTTGAAGTACTTACTGAACTACCCGAATGTGAAAAATTACGATGGAAGTTGGACCGAGTGGGGCAACCTCGTAGGGGCTGCCGTCGAAAAACCCTAGCGTTCAAAAAATGCCAAAACCGGAAGATTACTCTGAACGTAAAGCTCAAATCGCAGGTTGGCCTGTCCACATCATCACTTACCGGTTAGGAACGACTTATTACACAACCATTGACAACACCGACCCGGGTGCCTGGGTCGTCAAAGCCCAAGGGTCCACGAAAGATGCCTCGGAATCGCAAGCTCTAAAGGAAGCTCAAACGCTTCTCGAGAAGATTAAGAAGAACCCCCCTCCTACCGGGTGCACTTCAGTACCTGGTTTCTAAAAAGCTTCACGACCCACCAAGCTACACCGCTCTACTTGCCGCCTCCTTCATGCAAGAATAGAATGGAGGTATGGCTAGGAGAGCGCGACTACGAAGAGCGTTTCTCATCCACCGACGATACCGCCAGATTCTGATTGCGGCGGCAGCT
>JACPAW010000143.1:0-3246 GCA_016180605.1 Candidatus Omnitrophota bacterium
CAGCTTTTGTACAATTTACAAATGCCTGGTATGGCTGCAGTGAGTCGTCTACAGTCGGGTGCTCAGATTGTGCAAATGGACAGAAGGCATGCACATACCAATGCACTGGTGGATGTAACACTGAAAATTCAGGAGCATGTGGACAAGAATCTCCAGGAGGCTGCAGTTGCACATGGCAAGGAATGGAAACCTGCTCGGGGAGTGGAAGCACAAGCAGTGGAAGCTCAAGCGGAGGGCAGAGTCTCCTCGAAGGAGCAAGCCCTCGCTTGTGCCCAGGATCTGTTGAAAGCCCGAAAGACCGACGAAGCCCATGGGTAGTCCACAGACCACAGTCCACAGACCACAGAAGAACCGGTTAATTTCTCGTTTGCCTTTGTGTGGACCGTGGACCGTGGACCGTGGACTTTTCTTTATGATGGGGTTGTTTCTTATCATGATGGGTATCCCAGGGAAGGTTTTCGCAAAAGCCGCGACGAACGATGTCCGCATCGGAGTCGCCTACGAGACATTTGAGCTGCCGCATGGCGTTCCCTTGGCAGGCTATAGCCGCCGTGGAGGTAAGCCCGCGTTGGGAACCCATGATCCCGTAGGGGTATCGGCACTGGTTGCGGAAAGCGAAGGAGCCGTGATCGCACTCCTCAGCTGCGATCTTCTGATCGTGGATGAAGTCCTCTACCAGGCGGCACGCGATCGTCTTGCGAAAGAAGAGTTCCTTGGAAAAGATTTTTCTCTTTTGTTGACCGCAACCCACACCCATTCAGGACCGGGCGCTTACGGCCGGAAGTTTCTGGAAAAAATCTCCATGGGTCATTACGAAGAAGAGGTTTTTGAAGAGATTCTTCGCGGGGTCATTCAGGCGGTTAAAAAGGCTTATCTTTCGCGTGCGCTCGCACGCCTGGCAGTGGTTCGCACCCAAGCACCGCTTGCCGTGGAGAATCGCGTGGATCCTGATGGTTTTGTGGATTCCGAGTTGGCGGTTGCGGCATTCTACCGCCAAAAAGATTCTACGCCATTTGCCATTCTGGTTAACTTTGCCGCACACCCTACGGCACTGGGTGCCTGGAACTTTTATCTTTCCGCAGACTATCCAGGAGCGATGAGGCGGCATTTAAAGCGCCATTTTCCAGGGGCAACAGGAATTTTCTTTGCCGGGGCAGTCGCCGATCAGGCTCCTGTTAAATCCGGGATTGGTTTTGAGCGCTCGGAATGGTTGGGGGCTTACCTGGCAGAGCAGGTTTCTAAGAGCCTGCAAAGGGTTGCTCCTGAGGCGGTGACAGCGGTTCAGTCGCGACAGGAAAACTGGCGCCTGCCACCTCCCAAAATACGGCTGACCTCATGGCTTGCGTTGCCTCGGTGGTTGGCAGCTCTTTTTGTGGATGACGATGCGACACTCGCTGTGGCTCGAATCGGGAAGCTGGCTCTTTTTGGCGTTCCCTGCGATTTGGCTTCGGAAATGGGAAGTACGCTAAAAGAACAGGCCCGTGCTCAAGGCCTGGAGCCGATGATTGCAGGTTTTACCAATGATTACATCGGCTACTGCATGCCGGCGGCATTTTATAAAACCCACGAGTATGAAGCGCAAATGGCTTTCAATGGGCCCATGGCCGGTGAGCAGATCGTGGAACGGTTGCGTCAGATGATGCAAGAATTGCAAAACTGATGCGTCCCTCTTGGCAGCGGGTCCTGTCTGGCATTGCGCTCGTCATTTCTTGTCTGTCACCGGTTACCCCTTTGGTTGCCGCTGAAGAGCTTCCAGTCGTGTACCTCTCCGGTACCCCCTACGAAATCGGGCGAGAGCACGGTCAAAAACTACGCAAGGAAGTCAGCCAATGCATGCAGCAGGTCCTGGGTTACTTCCGTTCGTACCTAAAGATTCCCGTGGTGCGGTCGTGGGCTGCCAATGGGTGGCTGGATACGGCATGGAAGCAGGCACTGAGGTTTATGCCACAGGATATTAAAGAGGAATTACGCGGTCTGTCCGAGGGATCAGGGGTTCATTTGCGACAACTGTACCGATTGCATGCCGTGCCGGAGCGCACTTATGCATGCGCTAACCTCGCTGCATGGGCAGGGGCAACGGAGGACGAACGCCTCATTCATATCCGGAATCTGGATTGGAACATGGAGGCGGGCATCCAGCGATTCGCAGTGGTTTTCGTCATTCGGCCAACGGGCAAACAAGCCTTTGTCAGTTTCGGCTGGGCCGGTTTTATGGGTGTTCTAACCGGGATCAATGAGTCCGGTTTGTCGATCGGGCAGGTGGGAGCGGAAACCGTGGATTGGAGTTTCCGGGGCGAACCGATGGCTTTTTTGATGCGCCGCTTGCTCGAAGATTCCAAGACACTCGATGAAGCCGCGGCGGTTATCCTTAAAGCTCGGCGCACGGTAGGGGTGAACTATGTGCTCGCCGATGCCAAGTCTAAGCGTGCCGTTGCCGTTGAGACCACACACCGCTATGCCCGCGTATTTACGGCTAACGATCCGGCAGAACAGGCAGTCCCTTACGCCAAGCCGCTAGTCCATGCGATTGTGCGCGCCGACGTGGCGATGGACCCTATGATCCGCGAGCGCCAAATAGCGGCCCATGGCAACCCTTATCGCGATGGCTTGGAAGATCCTTCGGGAAGCTCCTCGTACGATGTGCGTTACTGCAAATTTGCGGATGGATTATTAGCTCTGGAGGGGAATTTAGATCCTCGTTCTGCGATGGATTTAGCGCGTGCCGTGGCTCCTCCTTCGAACGTGCAGAGCGTTGTCTTTGCCTGGCCGGATGTCTGGGTTGCCAACGCGCAGGGGAGTACGCCCGCAGCGCAAACTCCCTACTACCACCTCGACGTGCAGGAACTTCTAAAGTAAGCGCCATCAGACACACGATTCGCGTAACCTCGACTCACGACTCGCGATGCACGACTCATGTAGTTTCGATTCACGACCCGCGACCCACGATTCACGCAAGGAGTCCTCGTGTATCGTGTGTCGCGAATCGTGTATCCGTTCTTCGTGGGTCCATTTGAAATAGATTCTATTCGCCGATAATCTTGACGACGACACGTTTCTTGCGTTGCCCATCGAATTCTGCGTAGAACACCTGCTCCCAAGGCCCCAGGTCCAATTTTCCTTTGGTGATTGGCAGCAGCGCTTGGAAACCCGTGATCGTGCGTTTTAAATGGGCATCGCCGTTATCTTCCCCGGTTAAGTGGTGCTGGTAATCTTGCCCGGAGGGGGCGAGGCGTTCCAACATCTGCC
>JACPAW010000143.1:3306-6052 GCA_016180605.1 Candidatus Omnitrophota bacterium
ATGCATGGCAGAAACCAAGCAGAAACCTTCCTTGACGTCGCTTTTTCCGACGAGCAGCTCAAGACGCTCCGTAATGTTGATGAGCTCGCGTCGTTCGGGGGTGTTGAACCATAAATACTCGGTAAGATGCTTCATCGAATTAATGAGTAACGGGTCGAGCCAGCTCCAGGGGCAGCCCGAAGCTGACATCTTCGCGAACAAGCTGTCGTTCTTCCACTTCCACGTTAGCCGTTGCGATTCGTTTCAAGGCCTCCACCACTTCTTGGACAAGATGTTCTGGGGCAGAAGCTCCGGAAGTGACTCCGACGCATTGGACATGGTCAAACCAGCGCGGATTGATTTCCTTGGCATCGTTAATCAGGTAGGCTTTGCGGTGGGCGTCCTCAGCGACTTCGGTTAAGCGGATGGAGTTGGAGCTGTTTTTGGCCCCGATGACGAGAATGACCTCGGCCTCTTGGGCGATGGACTTCACGGCATTTTGGCGGTTTTGCGTGGCATAGCAGATGTCGTCTTTGGAGGGAATCACAAGCTTGGGGAATCGGCTCTTGAGCGTTTCGATGATCTCGCGGGTATCCTCGACGCTGAGTGTGGTCTGTGTAATGACGGCGACTTTATCCGGGTTATCCACCGCGATCCGGCGCGCGTCCTCGACCGTTTGGATCAGTCGTATTGCCGTCGGAGCCTCTCCCATGGTTCCTTCCACTTCTTCATGGCCCGTATGCCCGATGAGAAGCAGGGTATAGCCGTCTCTGGCAAACCGGATGGCTTCTACGTGGACTTTGGTCACTAAAGGGCATGTGGCATCAATGATCCGTAGCCCTCGGGCCTTTGCCGCCGCATGGACTGCCGGAGATACCCCGTGAGCGCTGAAGATCGTCGTTGAGCCTGCAGGGACTTGGGTCAGCTCATCCACGAAAATCGCTCCCTTGCGGTGCAGCGCATTGACCACATGGGGGTTGTGCACGATTTCTTTGCGGACGTACACCGGTTGCGGGAAAAGCTCCAGCGTGCGCTCGACAATCTCAATGGCGCGCTCGACTCCGGCACAGAAGCCGCGCGGCCTTGCGAGTATGATCTTTTTCAGCGTCGACATGGGTACTATTATAGCAAATGGAACCAGTAAGTTTGCGCGTAAACGCGTTAGCGCGTATGCGCGTTAATGTCGCAATCAGTCAGCGAGATGCTTGCGGAAGAAGCGGAGGCTTTGCCACTTTACATAGGGGAGCAATAGATAAGAGGTGTAGTGGCCGGTCAGCATGAAGGTGGCTTGCGGTTTTCCCAATGCTTGCCAGAGCCGCAGGGCGTTGGAGCGTCCCATCGTCGCATCCGTCAGGGCAATGAATAGGTACAGATCGCGCGTTTGGACATAAGGAGCCAATCGAATCGGGTCGGTTTTCACTTCGCGGCGCAGGGCAAGCTCCAGGCTGTTAAGGTCCATGCGGTGATGCGCCAAATAGCGCAAGCGCGGTTTCGACAACAGCTTGTCATTGGAATGCATCAGGATATCCACGATTCCTCCTCCGGCAAGAGCGATCGTATGTGCCTTAAGCCGGGGCTCTACGGCGGCTGCCATGACAGCCGCAATGCCTCCCATGCTGATCCCAAAGCTTCCGATTTGCGCGGCATCGACGGATTCCTGTTGGGTAAGCCAATCGACTACTTGTCGAATACGAATCACTCCCTGGCGCAGCAGAAACTCAAGATGCGAAATGTCGTGTTCCGGGGAAATCTTTAGGGTTTTGCGGTGAATGAGGGCGACATGATACCCTCTGGCTGCAAAATAACGACTGACGGCTCGTTCCAAAGGATAATCTCCGCCGAGAATAGGATTCACGATGACCGCGGGGCGCTTGCCGGGTTGTTTCGATAGGAACCACTCGATTTCCACGACAGGCTCCGTCGGCTCAGATTCTTGCAGGGATAAAGGAAAGCGTACGAGGTAAACTTCGTAGCGAGAATGTTGCTCGATGGGCAAGACTAGAGGAGTTTGCGTGAGGGTTGGATACGCGTAATAGGAAGAGACGCTTTCAGGCAAGGGCAATGGCTGCTGCCAAGCCGATTGTCGGACAGGCAGAGAAGCGCAGCCACTGAGGATGGCAGCGTTGGCTATCGCCAATGCAAGCACCCGTCGTCTCTTACGGCTCAGTCGGGTTCTGCACGGCAGGTCGCACATAAATAGGGTTCGAATAGATCCATGGCTTTCCGTGGCGCATCGCTTCAAGCCGGTAGACGCCATGCTGCGTGAGGGGAAAACTCCATTCTTGCTCGGTAGTCGTGGCGACGGGCTGGCCGTCCTGAAACAACGTCAGTTCAGCGGGTGTCGGCAGGATAGCTTGCAGGATCAAGTCCGGCTCGAAGGTGATTTCATCGCCCATGATGCCGACGATTTCCTCCTTCTTTCCTTTTCGTAATGCCAGGAAGTTAAAACCCTTTGCCGGTGCCACCAGTTCGATTGCCAGGTACGCGTGTCCTTTGCGAAGCGCCTCATAGACGGCCTGATCGGTTAGAGCCCCTGGGATCAGCACGTGCGTGCGGACCATCTGGAACATGACTTCATAAGGGGCGAATTTTAACCCCCCTACGTGGAACTCATGGGCGTCGGTTCCCCCAATGCCGACGACACGTCCGTGTTGGCGTTTTAATTCATCCCATTTGGAAAGAGGATCGTAGGGTCTATCCAAAATAGAATAGTAGAAGGGTTCCACCGGTGCGGTGAGCGTCCACAGAACCAGGCGGATTTTATTTT
>JACPAW010000144.1 GCA_016180605.1 Candidatus Omnitrophota bacterium
AAGTCGCGGCTCTTTTCAAATCCCCTTGGCGAAAGTAAAACACCAGCCCCAAGGGGATTTGAACCCCTGTCTTCAGGCTGAGAACCTGACGTCCTGGGCCGGGCTAGACGATGGGGCCTTGAATTTACAGCACTCAGCCGTCGATAATGTTTAGATATTTTAACGGGATGCTTTGCGGATAGCAAGGTTTAACGTCGCAGCCAGGGACTCTTCTTAGCTGGCTCTGTCTTGCCAAGCAGAGTAAACTCCTGGGGATGACGGATCCGGCTCATCGCCGTGTCGTAACTAATGAGCTTGCGGTCATAAAGGGATTTGATGGAAGCATCCATGGTACACATGCCGTGTTGTGCGCCGGTTTGAAGGACGGTGTAAATCTGATCGGTGGCATGCTCTCGAATCAGGTTTCGCACCGCGGGGGTTGAGACCATGATTTCGTAGGCGAGCACGCGACCGGGCGCATCCATGCGGTGCAAGAGCTGCTGCGAAATGACTCCTTGTAGCGCATCCGCAAGCTGAATCCGCATCCATGCGGTGCAAGAGCTGCTGCGAAATGACTCCTTGCAGCGCATCCGCAAGCTGAATCTTCACTTCTTCCTGGCGATAAGATGGGAACACATCCAGGATGCGGCTGATCGTTTGTGTCGCATCCGGAGTGTGAAGGGTCGCTAGAACCAAGTGGCCGGTCTCGGCGGCAGTTAAAGCGGTGGCGATGGTATCCAAGTCCCGCATCTCTCCTACGACGATGACATTCGGATCTTGGCGCAGCGCGCGCACCAATGCAGTCGCAAATGATTTGGTATCTGAGTAGACCTCGCGCTGCTTGACGATAGAGCGAGCGTTTGCGTGCAGATACTCAACCGGATCTTCTATGACGATGATATTAAACGGCCGCTCATGATTGATCAAGTCAACCATGGAAGCCAAGGTGGTGGTCTTCCCCACGCCCGTAGGCCCTGTGACAAGGACTAACCCGTTCGGTTTACGAGCCAACTCTGACACGATGCTTGGCAGCCCCAGCTCATCCAAAGCAGGAATCCGGTTCGGGACAAGCCGAAACGCCGCCTCGACACTTCCCCGCTGGCGATGAATATTCACGCGAAACCGCCCAAGCCCGTGAACATCCAGAGATAAATCGAGCTCCAACTGCTGCTCAAACTGAGATTTCTGCTGGTCGTTGAGAATGCTGTAAATCAACCGTTTGGTATCCGCCCGGGTTAACGGCGCCAAAGAGGTCCGGTGCAACTCTCCGTCGATGCGGATGATGGGCGGCTCGTTTTCCGTCAGATGGATATCCGAGGCCCTGCGGTCAAAGGCAACCTGGAACAACTCCCGAATGTCCACCAAAGGTAAGGTGGATGTCCCATCTGTTTGAACCGGAAGCGGCTCGTTAGGGCTGGTCATGGCAGTTCGATGTCCTTCGTCGAGCGGATCTCGCGAACGGCTAACTGCAGCTCCTCCGGGGAATCGGCTGCCTTAAGGGCTTCTTCCAAATCCACATCTCCTTGCCGGTAGCGCTGGTAAAGAGCTTGCGTAAAGGTCTGCATCCCGTACATCGCCCCATCCTGAAGGACTGCCGTTACCTTTTCCGTGTGCCCCTGCCGAAGAAATTCGCGAATGGTAGGCGTGACGACCAGCACCTCGCAGGCGGGAATCCTGCCGATGCCATCCCGGCGCAAGAGCATCCGCAGAGAAACGATCCCGCGCAGGACCTGGGCCAATCGAAGCCGAATGAGCGAATGCTGGTGAGCCGGGAAGAAAGCAACGATGCGTTCAATCGTCGTCATGATGTTGGTGGTATGAATGCAGCTTAGGACCAACTGCCCTGCCTCGGCAGCCAATAGACACGACTCCATGGCTTCCCGGTCGCGGATGTCGCTTAAGAACAAAATGTCCGGGCTTTGGCGCAGTGCGTTGCGCAGCCCCTCGCTGAAGGAGCGCGTATCATTGCCGATTTCTCTCTGGTTGATGATCGCTTGCCGTTCTTCAAACAGATATTCGATTGGGTCTTCCAGCGTCAGGATGTGTTTGGAGGTACTGGTATTGATGAATTCGAGCATGGCTGCTGCCGTTGTGGATTTTCCAGAACCGACCGGCCCGGTAATCAAAATAAGCCCGGAGCGCTCCCCCATGAACCGCTCGAGAACTTTGGCAGGAAGATTCAGCTCATTAAATGTGAGCACCGCTGCCCGTATCCGGCGGATGACGATAGCCATCGTTCCCCGCTGCCAGAGGATATTCGCCCGGAAGCGTCCAATGCCCGGCCGGTCAAAGGCGAAATTAAGCTCCCGATCGGCATGGAACATCTGCCTGCGGTGGGGTCCCATCAATTCAGTGGAAAAATCGGAGAGGCTGCTTTCTTCGATGGCTTGATTGCCGATGGGAATCAGCTTGCCGTTGATGCGCAGATATGGAGGAGAACCGACTTTCAATAAAAGGTCGGAGGCTTCCTGTTCCACCATGGCTCGAAGAAGCCGCTCAATGTCCATCTTATAAACCCAAGATCGAGCCTACCAGATGGGCAAAGGAATAACAAGTGCCGACGAGCAAATCAGCTCTGAGGGGCAGCCTCTGGCGCTTGTTCTGTTGTAGCAGCCGCCGGTGTGGGGGGTGGAGCTTCCCGTTCGATTAAAACCTTGCGCTCACGATCTAGAGAGTAGAATTTCTCCGGGTCCAGTTTGTAGGCGGAGGCGAGTTGATCGTTTAACTGGTTGAGGGTGATCTGATCCTGATCCCAATAGGACTGAATGGCCGACATGCGCAAGATAATCCCCTGTCGCTGCTGCCACCGCATGCCGAATTCGCTGACCTGAGTCTCATCGGCAAAGGTGTATACCACTTTCTCAGACCCGGCATCAGTACTTGACTCCGGAGCTAATTCTGGCGTTGTCGCTTGCGGCTCTCCAGACTCTTCAACCAAGACGCGTCGATTAGGGTCGTACCGGTAACCTTTTTGCGGATCAAGATGATATTCCGACATCATCTGATTGCTCAGCTCCGTTAAAGCCCCTTGCTCCTCTGTCCAATAACCGCGAACCACCGCCATGCGCCACATGGTCCGCTGCCGTTTCTGCCAAAGCTCCTCGAACTCTTTCATCTTGGCTTCATCAGGAAAGGTAAACGCTATTTTTTCACCATCAGCAAGCCCTTCGATGCCAACAGATGTGCTTTCTTCTACTGCAGGAGTGCTGGAAGACTCCGGAGTGCTTGGAGTAGTAGAGGCAACATTGGAAACAGAGTCAGAGGAAGAGACAGGCGCTTGGCTGCTAAGATAGTTACTGGCGGAAGATCCGCTTTTGCGCAAGCTCACTGCCACTCCAATGGCTACACCACCGACCAATAAGATAATCCACGGCAAGAGTCGCTTCACCGTTTTCCCCCATTGTGGCGCATCCACCGCAATATCGCCGTCTGCAACACGCGGTGCGTTGCGCAAGATTTTTCACTGAGAATGCATTATACCACAGCCGATTAGCCAGTAACCGCCAAACAAGGTAGTGTCCTAATTTGATGGGTGACACAGCACCAGGGCTCCCACACGCCGCAGCCGACGACGCCGATAGTGCGGCGCGGCGAGGACGTGTGGGATGGCTGTTTTTGGATGCCGGAAGGTAAGCCGATAAGCGTGCAGCAAATGGCGCTCTAAATTCAGGCTGCGCCAATAAGAAGCGGGCAGATGGCCGTAGGTGGCATCCGCCAAAACCGGGTGCCCCAAATGCGACATATGAACCCGGATCTGATGCGTGCGCCCGGTATCTAAAGAAATCTCCAACAGGGTACACGGAAAACCTCCTTCAATCGGCAAGGGGTCGAATCGCTTAAGAACCCGGTAATGGGTCACGGCGTTGCGACCCCCCAGATGCCGAACAGCCATTACTTTTCGATGGATCTGATGGCGGCCGATAGGAACGTTGATCGTGCCGCAGTTAAGCGATACGTGGCCCTCAACGACAGCGAGGTAATGCCGATGGATATCACGGGCCTTGAGTTGCCTGCTCAATGAGGTATGGGCCGTTACGGTCTTAGCCACCAATAGCAACCCGGAAGTATCTTTGTCCAAGCGATGAATAATCCCGGCACGTGGAATATCACAATCTTGCAAATGCCACAGGATGGCATTGACCAGCGTCCCATCCCAATGCCCCGGTGCCGGATGGGTAACACACCCGGCTGCCTTATTGACCACGAGCAACTCGGAGTCTTCGTAGGCGATCTCTAAAGGAAGGGGCTGTGCCGTCGGAGGATGTTTTGAAGAGGCGGGAGGCAATTCCTTGAAGGAAACGATCAGTCGGTCATTCGCGCGCACTCGATAGTGAGCTTTGGCGCTGCGACCGCCTACAGAGATATTCCCGCTTCGAATCACGCGTTGGATCACAGAACGGGAAAGGGCCGTCGGAAGATGCCGTGTCAGATACAAATCCAAGCGAAGCCCTGCCTCCGCCTTGCCAACCGTAAACTCGTAAGTTCGTGCCATCGTAATAGACCTCAGACATCAGACCCTAGACATCAGTAAAGAATAAATTTCAAGCCTCATTACCATTCGTTTTTCCTGATGTCTGGTGTCTGATGTCTGATGTCTGGGAACGAGCAATCAGGAATAGCCCAATGACAAACAATCCGATGCTGATCAACTGCTGCAATGTAAGCCCCAGCCACGCTACCGATTGATCGCCGCGAAGAAACTCGATCAAAAAGCGCAGGGTTCCGTAGCTTACAAGATAAATCCCGAATAATTGACCACGCTTTTCAAGAATGCCTTTGGTTTGCAACCCCCTTAAGAACCCATAAATCACCAGCAACCCAAGCGCTTCGAAAAGCTGTGTCGGCAAAACCGGCTGAGCACTACCGGGAAAGGTCACGGCACACCAAGCAGTGCTGGGCAAGCCCCGGCAGCAGCCATTTAAGAAGCAACCGATGCGCCCGATGGCATGTCCTAAGGCGGCAAACGGAATAAATTGATCCAGCACGCGCCAGAAATCCAATCGGGAGAATCGCGTATACAGCCAAGCGCTGATCCAACCGCCGATGAAACCGCCGTACCAGACCAGTCCTCCGTTCCAAAGAGCAAAAATTTCAAGAAATGAGGAGCGGAATAGATCCCAATGGAGCCCCACAAAGAATATCCGCGCTCCCACCAAGCCGCCGAGCAAAATCACACTCGTAAAATCCCACAGCTGCTCTGCTGAGATCGCTACCCATTTCGGCGGCATTCGTCGTGCTGCCTGCGACGAAAAATAGGCCGCACAAATATAGGCCAAAGCAACGGTAAGCCCGTATGTGTAAACCGTAACCGGCCCCCACTGGAAGAGAATTGGAAACATCAGGGAACAGTGGCCAGTGGCCAGTGGTTAGTGGTCAGTGAAAAAGCTGACGAGACCCTTTTGTTTTTGGTTCTTACGTTTTTCACTGACCACCGGCCACTCTCCACTGGTCACTACCTTTCAGGTTTACGATCGATGATGCTGTGCCATATCAACAGCCCCACACCCACGCTGATGGCGCTATCCCCTACATTGAATACTGGCCAAACGCGCAAATCGATGAAGTCCACAACGAAACCGAATCTTAAACGATCGATGAGATTCCCCAGCGCTCCGCCAAGCACCAACGCTGCTCCCAACCGCGCAATCCCCTCCCCACTATTGGCCTTAAGAAGCTCCCAGGCCAAATAACCGATGACGGCAAGGGAGAATAAGATAACGACCAGGGTATATTCTTTGAGGAGTCCAAAAGCAGA
>JACPAW010000145.1 GCA_016180605.1 Candidatus Omnitrophota bacterium
GCAAAGCGGAGCACCGCTCTCCCTGGGGCCAGCCATTGGGCTTCTCCAGGCATCGAAAAGTCCTGCAAGCGTTTCATTGGATTTCTTGCGGCGGAATACGCCTCAAAAAACGGCTAAAGCCAAAGTCGCAGTTTCCACAACGCTTAGTTTATCCGTTTTGACCCGCTGGCTGAAAAGCCCCTATGCCATTGCCAGTGCGGTAGTCGTGATTGCTCTGCTTTTTTTGGGTGCTTTTGCAAGCTCAGCGATCCTTAATTCTGAGCGTCAGAGACTCACTCAGATGGTGGCTACAGTAAGCGATGTGGGTTGGAACTTAAAAGATAAGCCCCAGGCGGAGTTGGATCAGCTTCAAGCATCCATTGATAGCCATCTGGGAGTTTTGCGTCCACTCATGGATGAACCAATCAGTGTTGCTGCCAAGTTGGATGCGTTGGCTAAAACGCTTCCAGAAGGAGTCTGGCTGACTAGTTTGAGCTGGGAGCATCGATTGAGCTCAGATGTTCAAAGTTCTTTGCAACTTTCATTGCAGGGAGCCTGCTACTTAGGCGAGATGGAAAAAGAGGTCGCTGCCATTCAGGAATTCGAGAGACAGGTAAAACACAATACGATCTTTTTTAAGGGTCTTACTTCGGTTCGTCTTGGGCAGATCAACACGCTGGATGTGCCTTCTGGTTCTACCCTGTATCGGGTTTTTCAACTGAGTTGCCAATCCTCATGAAGCCACAACTACTGTTTGCGAGCATTGGGATTGTGGTGGGCGTCCTAATTGGTTATAATTTCATTTACATGCCGCACCAACAACAGGTGCAAAAGATCCACAGGCAAATAGCCGATGAACAGAAACGCCAAAACGCATCGGCGCAAGTCGCTTCCTCGCTTCTCCGGTTAGAATCCTATCGTAAGCGTCTACCCCCAGAAGCTGCTTCTTCTTGGTTAATTGACCAAGTCCTATCGGCTAGCAAGGTCGCAGGATGCAGCCTATCGGCGATTGAACCTGAGGCTCCCCAACCGTATCTTCAACAATTGGTGCGTATTGGGGTCCGTCTTCAGCTGAAGGCGACATACCATCAATTAGGCGTTTTTTTAGATGAGCTGGAGCGTAGCGGCTATTGGATCCGCACCGAGGATCTTAAAATCAGCCAAGCTCCTCAAGAAGGAGGAGCGGCCTACGTTCAAATGACTTTGGGTTCGTTATATCTACCGTCATTACTTTAACCTTAAGATGACGATGGACACGCAAAAGAAAACGGCTCTGGAGAAAAAAATCGTAATCGGCTTAGCCATGGGTTTTGCGGTAACGCTAACGCTGTCATTGCGTTCTGCGGGGATGCTTTCTTTCGGTGGCACGAAGGTGCCGGCTGTAAGTTCTGTAGCCCCCATGGAGTCCGTGAACGCCTCCCGCTCCATTGGATCCATGGTGCGCGAGCGATGGAATGAAGCAAATGCCGTGGGGGGTTCTAATGCTGCCACCGTTTCAACCGAGCGCTCCACACCCATTTATACGGCAGAAGATTTGCGCGATCCTTTCAAGCAACTCCTGCCTGCTCCAGCCCCTGCTGCTTCATCGCAACAAACCGGTGCTGGAGCTGGAAGTTCCCAGCATACCGCTTCAGGTCTTGGAAGTAGCGAGGCTATCGTCAGCCCCCCCTCGCTGACTATCCAGGGAATCCTTTGGGGTGGGAAAATGCCACAGGCTATTATCAATGGGAAAGTTTATAACGTTTATGACCGGGTATCCGGTGCCAAGATTATCGCCATACGCCGCGATGGCGTTCTTATAGAGCATCAGGGAGCATCGGTCTTATATTCTCTTGCGGATACGCAACGACAGAATCAATCAGGATCGGGCTTTAGCCCTCTGGGGAGGTAAGAATGCCGTATCGGCGTAGTGGCTGGGCAATCTTTTTAAGTGGCTTGCAACTTTTACTGGCAGCATCCGCTCAGGCTGAGGATATTGCCTTACCCCAGCCAGAGGGTGCCTCTGAGCCTGTGGAAGAGCAGATTGAGCCTACGCGCCTCTCCATGGAATTTCGAGAGGTTAGTCTTAAAGATCTGCTTAAGACATTTTCCCAGCAAACCGGTATTAATATCATTGCAAGTGGAGAGGTAGCGGATCAGATCGTCACCTTGTATTTTGAGGACGTAACGGTCATGGATGCCTTGGATCAAATTTTAAAAGCAGGCAATTTGACTTATGAACGGGATCCAGGCAGTGATATCTATATCGTCAAGGCTAAGCCTGCAGAGGTGCTTGTTGCTGCTCCTACCGTTGCCTTGGTAACCAGGGTTTATCGTCTGCGGTATGCGCGGGTATCCGAGTCTGTTTTGGCTAAAGCAGCAGCCGCTTTTGGCGATCGGACTCCTTTTGAGGCGATACTAAAAACAGAAGAAAGTGGTGGGCAAGCAGGAGGTGGATTTGGGGCAGGGGCGGGAGCCAACCTTATTGGGGTGGATACCATTATTGAAGAGCTATTGAGCGACCAAGGGCATGTCGTTGTGGATAGTCGGACCAATAGTATTGTCATTACCGATCTTGAAGACAACTTTCCAAAAATCGAAGCCGTGCTTGGCGTATTAGACGTGCGCACTGCCCAGGTTCTTGTCGATACGGAGGTTCTTGAAACTTCCGCGAATAAACTGAAGGACCTTGGCTTTGAGTGGGGAACAGGATCTGAAGGGACGCTGTTTCAACTGACTCCAGCAAAACGTGGAACGAGGTTTCCTTTCTCGCAGCTTTTTGGAAATCAAGGACGTGAGACCGTTGCGGACCCAACCATGACCGTTGGAACCATCGATGCCTCGCAAGCGGTCATGATGCTGCAGGCTCTTCAGACGGACACGGATACGAAAATCTTAGCGCGTCCGAAGGTGCTCACGCTCGATAACGAAAGTGCCATCATTCGGCTTACTACGGATGAAGCCATTGGTTTTGAGACTTCAAGCCAAGCGACGACTGGCACAGCCACCTCTGAACCGGAACGCACGATTACGGGGGTCGTGCTGGTGGTTACACCCCAGGTGAACGAGAATGGCTACATCACCATGTTAGTGGAACCGGCCGTAACGAAAACCGTAAGCTCCCAAATCAGCCCTCCTACCGGCCAGGCTACTCCCCGCGATCCGAAGACGCGCAGCACGCGTACGTTGGTTCGCGTTCGCAGTGGAGATACCTTGAGAGCCTTCGGAATACCAGTTGACGGCAACCCCCCACCAAGGGGTGTCTCCTCGCTTGCGGGAGCAAGAGCCCACAAGAGCGCGCAGTGATGAAATTGAAGCAACGCTCAATTCTCTTGAGCGCCAACAACGCTTGTGATTAATAGGAAGTCGGGGGACTACCAAGCGCTTGGGCGAAGTCCTTTCAGAGTTAGGCCTGGTCTCGGAAACGAACATCGCTTTAGCCCTTAGCCGGCAACTGGGTCTATCGTTTGCCTCTGCCGCCTCTGGATTGCTGATTCCCCGGAAAGGAGAGAGTTTGGAATTGCTTGTCCCGGAGGAATTCGCCCGCCAGCACCACATTTTGCCCCTCTCGCGAGTACTCAATTCCCTGACGGTGGCTTGCGTGGATCCCTTGGATTTGATTACGATGGACAGCCTCAGCCGTATTTCCGGTTGTGAAATCAACCCCGTTGTGACGATTGAGGCTGACTTAGAGCAAGCCATTGATCGTTTCTATGGTGGCGACTCCATGTTCCGCGAGGCAATCGGCCACTCGTATGAGGCCGCTGAGGAAATCGGTGCCGAACAGGGGGAGGATGACCAGACCTTCAACCTGGATCGTCTCAAGCAAGCCGCCGAAGAAGCACCGGTCATCCGCCTGGTGGATCTGATCTTGCATCAAGCCATCAAGCAAAGGGCAAGCGATATCCATGTGGAGCCCTTTAAAGACAAAGTGAAATTGCGTTATCGCATCGATGGGGTTCTTTCCGAAATGCCTCCTCCGGCAAGGCCGATGCATTTGGCAATTGTGTCGCGTATCAAGATTCTTTCCAAAATGGATATTGCAGAAAAAAGGCTGCCCCAGGATGGGGGCTTTACCATGACCATGGAGGGGAGGGAAATCGACTTTCGCGTTTCCACGATCCCCTCTATTTATGGCGAGAAGGTTGTCGTCCGAATCCTGGATAAGTCACCGTCGTTACTCGACTTAAGCCGGATTGGATTTGATGCGAAGGCATTGGAAATATTCCGCAAAGTGATTCGAGATCCATACGGCCTGATTCTGATTACAGGTCCTACGGGGTCTGGGAAGTCAACGACACTCTATGCGGTACTCAACGAGATTCGATCCCCTACCAAAAATATTTTAACCATCGAAGACCCGGTGGAATATCGCTTGGAAGGAGTAAACCAAGTGCAGATTAAACCTTCGATTGGTCTTACTTTTGCTGTTGGCTTGCGCGCGTTCATGCGTCAGGACCCGGACATTATCATGGTCGGTGAAATCCGCGACTTGGAAACCTCGGAAATTTGCGTTCGGGCGGCTCTGACAGGGCATCTGGTTTTTAGCACGCTGCACACCAATGACGCTCCGAGTGCCATCAGCCGTCTTATCGATATCGGTATCGCTTCTTACTTACTCTCTTCGACGATCAGCCTCGTGGTAGCCCAGCGTCTTCTGCGGCGATTATGTGATCATTGTAAGGAAGCTTACGAGCCGCTTGCTGAAATTCGGGAGCGCTTTAAGATTGCCGAGGAGCTTCTTTACCGTCCTAAAGGCTGTGAGACTTGCAGTAATACCGGC
>JACPAW010000146.1 GCA_016180605.1 Candidatus Omnitrophota bacterium
AAAAAAGCGCGTTTTTGTATCCAGAGAGATTCTCGGATGCCGCTTCAACAGAGCGGCTTAAATCCATCCCTACCACGCGTCCACCCCAGCGGCTGACGACCTGGGCAAACCGACCCATCCCGCAGCCGGCATCCAGGATGAGCTTTCCTTCAACCTGTTCCGGGGTTAAGCCTGTTTTTTCCCGAAAAGTCTGCTCGGATTCTCCAGGTGATGAGGGATCCAGTTGGGTTTTGCGGTGGCGAAGCCACTCGAAGCTAAAGCTTTTCACATAACTATCACTCTCTACAAACCGGGGAATTCCATCGATCCAAGGAAAACGCAAGCCGCACTGGTCGCACAAGAAACTACTGGCTTCCCAAGAAGAAAGAGAAGGAATCAGCGCACGGCACGAAGGGCATGCCCAAAGCTCTTCTTCCAAAAGCGAGGCCGTTGCTTCTTTAGATGCGTCCATAAAACCTTCCAATGGCTTCTATCACCTTCTCCATCTGGGAATTCTCAAGCTCCGCAAACATAGGAAGGGAAATAATTTGTTCGGCCAGTAGGGATAGGATAGTGAATGCCGCTTTGAATCCCCTGCTGACTCAGATAGCGGCGAAGAGCTTCGCGATCGGGTACGGTAATGACGTAAAGATGGTAGACGGACTCCGCCCACGGCTCCTCAATGGGCCCGGCAATGCCAAGCTTCTTCAACTCCTGGGTGTAGTATTGCGCATGGCTTCTCCGCAGGGCATTCCAACCATCCAATCGAGCCAGCTTAATCCGCAATATCGCCGCCTGCAAAGTATCCAGTCGGCTCGTTGAGCCCTGGATCACATGCTCATACTTTACTTTCTCTCCGTGATTGCGCAAGAGATTGAGCTTGCTGGCATACTCCGGATTGTCGGTTGTGATCAATCCGCCATCTCCATAGGCCCCTAAGTTCTTGGAAGGATAAAAGCTAAAACAGCCCATATCGGCCAATGACCCGGCCCTTCGGCCTTTGTATCTGGCTCCATGCGCCTGGCAAGCATCTTCAATCACAATAAGCTTATGCCGGCGCGCGATCTCCAGCAGTGGGTCCATATCCACTGGCTGACCATATAAATGAACAGGAACGATGGCACGGGTCTTAGGAGTGATGGCTCTTTCCAAACAATCGAGGTCCATGTTGTAGTTTCTAGAAGAGACGTCAACTAACACCGGTGTCGCTTTTGCCTGCACAATCGCTTCTACGGTTCCCACATAGGTGTTGGCAACCGTAATCACTTCGCCTTCTTGTGCTCCGCAGGCCTCAAGGGCTAGGCGGATGGCTTCGGTTCCGGAAGAAACGCCGATTGCAAATTTCACGCCGCAGAAGGCGGTAAATTCCGCTTCAAACTGGCGAACCGCATCGCCTAGGATAAAATCTCCACGCTCCAACACGCGATCGATGGCTGCTCTGACTTCGCTGCGTATGGCTTCATACTGTGCTTTAAGGTCTACGAACGGCACTGTAACTGCCGTCTGCTTCTTAGTAACTGTCGACTGTGTTACTGTGGCACCGCTTGTCATCTAATGATCCTCTAGTCTTGGGACAGGGGGCAGAGGACGTGGGACATGCAAAACCAAAAACTTGTCCCATGGCCCATGTCCCTTGTCCCAAAAGCGTTGTCTCTTCTCACTGTTTTAGTCCCAGCGCCAGTAGCAGTGCCGGACGAAAATGGCTCCACCAGTCCGAGAAAGGCTTCATCTTGGTGTAGCTCTCGGTGGCGGATGTTGGGTAAATCTTGGACACCGGAATCTCTCCTACCCGGTACCCAAGACGGATGGCCTGTGCCAATAAATAGGACTCCACCTCATAGTTCACCAACCACTCCTGCCAAAGATTGATCCGCTTATCTTCAAGAAGCGATGTACGAAATGCCCTAAAGCCATTGGTCGCATCCGTCATCCAATAACCGCTTAAAAGAGAAAACAAAAAAGAATAGGCCCTGGTCCCCAGCTTTCGATGAAACGGCATATTTTGGCGCAGTCCTCCTTTTAAGTAGCGAGAACCCTGCACCAAATCATAGGACTGCGTTTTAATCGCTTCGATAAGATCCGGAATGTATCGCGGATCGTCCTTTCCGTTTCCGGCCATGATCACGATGACATCTGCCTCTTGCCGCAACGCTTCCTGAATTCCGATACGAATCGATCCGCCGCAGCCAAGGCGGCTTTTGTTCCGAATGACTTTAGCCCCGGCAAGTTCGGCCTGTTTGTCCGTGTCATCGCTTGAGCAATCGTCAACAACCAGCACTTCATCCACGACCGGGCGAGGAATCTGCGAAACCAGATGGCGGATTCTCTCCGCCTCATCCAGCACAGGAAGAATCGCTACCACACGCCACGTAGAGCTCACTGCTGACAACTCCGGATGACCCCGGAGCCGCGCAAATGCTCCTCGACAGCCGTGAAGTAATCATGGATGTTGCCTTGCGAGGAAATCCAATCCACGTAGCGGCGAATGCCCTCCTCGAAGGGAACTTGTGGCGCAAATCCAAGCTGTGCAATCTGGGTAATATCTGCCACCAGGTGCCTGACTTCTCCTAAGCGGAATTGCTCACCGATGCGCGGCTGGACTTTTCTTTTGTATGCCTTCGATAATATTTCTACCACCTTGCTAATGGCCGTGGCTCTTCCCGTTCCTACGTTAAATACCCTGAAATTAGCCCGTGGGTCCTTCATGACAAGCAGGTTCGCCCGTGCGACATCTTCTACGAAAACAAAGTCCCGCGTTTGCCAACCATCCTCAAAAATAACCGGTGGCATGCCGTTGAGGATCATGGTGGAAAAAATAGAGCATACGCCCGTGTACGGATTGAACAAAGACTGCCGTGGCCCATAGGTAAGAAAGTACCGAAGGGCCACTGCGGGAATGCCCAGCTCCATTCCGATGGAGAGAACCAACCGTTCCTGAGAGAACTTGGAAACCGAGTAGGCTTTCTCGGGACGCACAGGAGTCATCTCATCTGTCGGTAGAGGTTTCAGGGCCAAGGAACAGCTAGGACAGCGCAGCTCCCAATCCCGCCGCTTAAGCTGCTCTTCCATCCGCACGTGCGGAAAGATAATGCCGTGTTTCGGGCAGTTGTATTTCCCTTCCCCGTATACCCCAACGGATGAAGCGACGATTATTTTTTTGATGGGTAGTCGCTCATCGCGGATGACTTCAAGCAACCGCGCGGTTGCTAGGATATTGCTATCGATGTAGGTGCTGATATTCGGGGTAAAGCCACCGGTTGCTGCCTCATGGAAGACTATTTCGATTCCGTCTAAGGCCTTGCGTAAATCTTCCACACGGCGCACATCACCTTCCATGAATTCCGCTTCAGGCGATAAATAGTCCGGGATACCCTGTTGGTGCGTTGGCTTCTCCAGGTTATCGAGAATCCGAACCTCGTGCCCATCGTTTAAAAGAGCATCCACGATGTGCGAGCCGATGAAGCCAGCACCTCCCGTAACGAGGATTTTCATACTTTTGGATCCCCTTTATTCGACCAATGAGACAGTTCTGGGACGTGGGACATATTTTGCCTGTCCCATGGCTCATGCCCCATGTCCCACAAGCATCGTGCCCACTTCATGGCGCCTTCCCGTGAATACGAGCAGGAGTCCCATAGACTAATGCGCCCGCTGGTACATCCTTCGTCACCACAC
>JACPAW010000072.1 GCA_016180605.1 Candidatus Omnitrophota bacterium
TTTCCAAGGCCAGCGGATTTGGATCGGCTCAAGGCGTGTAAAAAGCATCCTAATCGCAGGATCGAGGGTGACCGCCAAAACCGCAGCCAAAAGCATGGTTAGGTTCTTTGCCCAAGCCAAGGGCTTGAACAAGCGGCCCTCTTGATCTACCAGGGTGAAGATCGGCATGAAAGCAACCGCAATGACAAGAGCGGAGAAGAAAACCGCTGGGCCTACCTCCTTAAGCGCTTTAAGGCGAACCGCGTGATAGTCCCCTTTCCTGCCTCCGGCAATCCATTCCTCAAGACGCTTATAGGCATTTTCCACTTCCACGATTGCGGCATCGACTAAGACACCGATTGAAATGGCAATTCCGGAGAGCGACATGATGTTGGAAGTCAGCCGCATCCCATAAAGCGGAATAAACGAAAGCAGCACGGAAATAGGAATGGTTAAGATAGGAACCAAAGCCGAAGGAATGTGCCAGAGAAACAGGAGGATCACCAGGCTGACGACGATCATTTCTTCTGTCAGCGCGTGTTTTAAGGTATCGATTGAGCGGGTAATCAAATCAGAGCGGTCGTAGGTAACGATCAGTTTCACACCCGGTGGAAACGATGATTTGACTTCTTCAAGCTTCGCTTTGACTCGTTTGATCACGTTAAGTGCATTTTCGCCATAGCGCATAATGACCGTGCCGGTGACCACATCCCCTTGACCATCCAAATCGGCCAGCCCCCTGCGGATCTCAGGTCCTAAGCCCACGCTTGCTAGGTGCCGCACCAGAACAGGAGTTCCCTTCTGGTCGGTGCTGACGACGATTTCCTCAAGATCTTGAATCGATCGGGCATAGCCGCGGCCGCGGACCATGTATTCTGTTCCGGAAAACTCAAGCAACCGTCCTCCTACCTCTTGATTGCCCTTGCGGATTGCTTCAATGACTTGGGTAATGGGGATGTTGTAGGCAAGCAATCGGTTTGGGTCGATTGTGATTTGGTATTGCTTGACGAAACCGCCTAAGGAGGCAACTTCAGCTACGCCTGCAACGCTCTGCAAGTGATAGCGCAGATACCAATCCTGAAAGCTGCGTAATTCCTGCAGGTTATGCTGGCCTGTTTCATCAACTAAGGCGTATTGGAATACCCAGCCTACACCGGTTGCATCCGGGCCTAGTTCCGTCGTGACTCCCTGCGGCAGTTTAGGCGTAATTTTGCTCAGATACTCCAACGTGCGGCTTCGAGCCCAGTAGATATCCGTGCCATCCTTGAAGATGACGTAGACGTAGGAGAAGCCAAAGTCCGAGAATCCGCGGATCGCTTTGACATTCGGAGCTCCCAACATCGCCGTTACGATAGGGTAAGTGACCTGATCCTCGATGATGTCCGGGCTTCTGTCCCAGCGGGAGTAGATAATGACCTGGGTATCCGATAGATCGGGTATCGCATCGAGGGGGATATGCCGCATGGACCAAATGGCAGCAAGCAGGGCTGCTGCAACTAGTGTCAGGACGATGAATTTATTGTGGGCAGAGAACTCGATGAGCCTCTCGATGATCCCTTCTTTTTCGGACGGATCACTGGCCATGCTGGTGTCCTTCGCTTGATCCTCCACCCATACCTTCTAAAGCTGCTTTCAAGCGGCTTTCAGAGTCGATCAGGAAATTTCCGCTGGTGACCACTGCCTCGCCGTTACTTAAACCAACCTTTACTTCGTAAAAACCGTCGGCTTTCATACCCAACTGGACATCTCTTGGTTCGAAAAGGCCTTGTCCTTTATCGATGAAAACAATCGATTTTGTTCCCGTGTGGAAGACAGCTTCTTCCGGAATGGCGAGGGTTTCTCCTGCCTGCACTTGGATGGAAGCGTTTACGTACATGCCAGGTCTTAAGATGCCTTCCGGATCTGTAAGGACTGCTCTGACCCGCACGGAGCGCGATTGAGGATCGATGATCGGGTCAATGGAGCGAATGACTCCTTCTTTGCTGACTCCGGCGACGGAAGGAATGTCGATTTGAATGGTTTGCCCGACCGCTACCAGTGGAAGCTCGTATTCGTAGATCGTAGCGTACAGCCACACCCGTTTCTCCGGATCTGCCAGAAGCAAACTCTGATCGGGTGCTTGCCAGGAGGCCATTTCATCGATCAGAGCGTCATTCATGCCCAAAAGCCGCAGGCGCAAGCGGCTTGAAGCAAGGAGTCTTTGGCTTTGTTCCTTGATTTCCGGGATGGTTCCCTGCTCGGCTCGTTTGGCTGCTTGCAAAGCCTGCAGATATTCTTGCTGAGCCTGGTAAAGCTGCGGGTCGTATGCAATTTGTCCCACGGTGCGAATCGTTTTGGTAAGATTCTTTCTCTCAACCGGAGCTGTTCTCACACCGATGAGCTGTTGCTTTTGAGGAGTCAGCAGAATCGGAGCGTAGCCATCCGGCCCTTGGGTAGAAGAAAGCGCCCCTATTTCTTCATACACCGGTACTAGGTCCATGCCCATCGGAGATTTTCCGGGCCCCTCAGCTTTGAAGCCGGGAATCATGGGGTCTGTCCAGTAAAGAATTTTTCCTCCGGCAACGTGGGTGCCACACACAGGACACGTGACCTTTTCACCGGGCTTTGCCACAACCGTCATCGGACAAGGCTTTCCTTCATGCAGTTTTTCGCAGTTGTGGAGGTAGCAAATGGAAGTGAACTGTTTAGCAATGGATTCGGGTGTGGCTAGATTAGGGTTGTTTGGAGTCGTTTGGGTCGACGGCTCTGGCTCTTTTTTTACTAATCGCATATTACAAATGGGACAATCCCCTGGCCGATCCGAAACATACTGCGGATGCATGGGACAGTAGTAAACCGCTTCGGAAGATGACTGTTTTGGGGCATGGGGCGTGGGGCGTGGGACAAAAAAAAGAATGCCGACAATTAGCAAAACCACCCCTGTTGTTGCTGCGAAGATTAGCTTCTTGCGGCGGTTCATGGTGTGACCTGCCCTGTTCTTAATTCGATTCCAGTAGCGCGTTCGAGTTCAGCGAAGCTTTTTCCCAGCGAAGCTAAGGCTTGGTGGTAGGCCAGTTTGGCGTTGAGGTATACCCGCTCACTATCCAACAGATTCAGTGCATCTTGGCTTCCGGCTTCATAGCCTGCACGATCCGAATAAAACGCCATCTCTGCTTCAGGAAGCAAGGCATTTTCATAAAGCTC
>JACPAW010000073.1 GCA_016180605.1 Candidatus Omnitrophota bacterium
TCCCAATCCAAATTTCACCTGAGGTGGCCTCCTCCAATCCTGCAATCATCCGCAATAGAGTGGACTTGCCGCAGCCGGAAGGGCCGACGATGACGAGAAACTCCCGGCTCTCGACACTCAGACTTGTGTCTTTAACGGCAGGCACTCCGCCTGCGTAAACCTTGCTGATGTGCTTTAAGATGACTTGGGCCATCTCAACGCACCCGGAAACAGCGAACCATTTTAGCCAGCATTTCTTTCATCTGCCGGCGATGGATAATCAGATCGATGAGCCCATGCTCCAGCAAAAACTCGGAGCGCTGGAATCCTTCAGGAAGCTTTTGTCGGATGGTTTGTTCAATGACCCGCGGCCCGGTAAAACCAATCAATGCTTTCGGCTCGGCAATAATCAAATCTCCCAGGGTCGCAAAACTGGCTAAAATGCCCGCCATCGTCGGGTGAGTGAGGACGGAAATAAAAAGGCCCCCCTGCTCATCTAAGCGCATGAGGGCGCTGGAGGTTTTCGCCATTTGCATCAAACTGAACATTCCTTCCTGCATGCGCGCTCCTCCTCCCGAACCGGATACAATGATAACCGGAAGGCGGCCTTCGATCGCCCGTTCAATGGCGCGCGTCAAGCGCTCCCCCACGACCGACCCCATGGACCCCATCATGAAGCGCGAATCGGTAATCCCCAAAACGACTTCCTCGCCTTCTAATTTGGCTCGGCCGGTAAGACAAGCATCGGTCATCCCACAGGCAGCTTGTGCTTCTTGGACCTTTTGAAGGTACGGGGCGGGGACGTTAAAACGCAACGGGTCTATCGGAGACAAGGCGACATCCCACTCCTCAAATGTGCCCGAATCGATCATGAGGTTCAGGCGCTGCTGGGCGCTGAGCGAGAAGTGGAAGTCGCATTTAGGGCAGACGCGCAAGTTTTCTTCCAAGGCCTTGTTGTAAAGCAGTTGAGCGCAGGATTCGCATTTGGTCCACAATCCGGATGGAATCTCACGTTTGGAGCGTCGTGACGCGGAGAATTCGCGCCGGCTGAAAAGTTTCACCCCCTAACCTCCTCTCCAAATGAGCACTAAACAAAAAAATATGGTAACACAGCTTGAAGCAAGTCGTCAATCGAAGGCGTTGAAGGTAAGTCCTGATGGGACCTTGGGGTAAAAATAGGTGGACTTCGGGGCCAGAGTCAAGCCTTGCGAGGCAATGGCATAGATACTCGGAAGGGGGATTCCCCTCAATATCCAAGCACATCGGCTTTTTGCTGCGATGGCGAGTGCTTCATGGGCATCCGGCGTATACTGCACCGGGCAGCGCTCCAAACCAAGATGAGGCAGAAGCCACTGATGCAGCACGGTAACATCCAGCCCTGCCAGGGCTAGCGGCACGGAAGGATACATAAGCCACTCGGAGAGTTTATCCTGGCGTACGGAAAGCCGATACAGTTGACTGCCATCAAAGAAACCGAAACGGCTACCTGCTTGGCTGGACTCCTCTTTAAGCCACTCCAATAGAGAATTTACCTCTGTGCCGCTTTCCACCACGCAAAGCTCTTCTAAAACAGCCGGATTCAAGGGCCGGTCTGGTTCAATGACCCTATGGATGGGTTGCACTAAAAGTGCAGGATCCGCCATGGAAGCGAAATAACTCATCACCGCACCATAGCGCTTTCGATTCCCCTTCGCGACTTCAAAGCGGTGATGCCCGTCTGCAATCAGCACGGATACCGTAGAAAGCTTGGCTTTAATTTGGTCGATGAGGTCCGCCTCGGTAATCGCCCACATCCGGATTTGTTCCTTCTTCCTAAGAAGTGCTGTAGCCTGGGCAGGCAGGGTGCGCGAGAGCGTTTCCAAGATCGCTTGGATCGTTCCGTTTTCATCCGGATAAATGCAAAAAATGGAGCTAAGATTCGCAGGAACCGCTTCCATCAGCTTCGTTCGATCCGCCTTAGGAGCGCTGAGGGTTGCTTCATGGCGCAATACTCCCGGCTCCGCATCACCGGAAAATTCAAGAAGGGCAATAAATCCCAGCCGCGTCCGCCACGTTTGCCCTGTTTCGAAAGTGTGCTCCAGCAAATACAGCGCAGGCTTTGGATCTTTGACCAAGATGGATTTAGAGCGCCACGTGGTGAAATCCTGGAAAGCCCGCGTGTAACGGTTGTTTTGCTCGGTGTCCGTGGAATGCTGCTTGCCCAGGATGAGCCGCACGACGTTGTATTCCGAGGCCTTGTAAAGCTCTTCTTGCTCCTGAGGGCTGATCACATCATAGGGAGGAGCAATAACCGGGCTTAAGTCTGGAATACGTAAGGGATTGTAGCGAAGCGCTGCAAACGGCCGGATGCTGACCATCTACGCCGGATGCTGGTGGTGGCAAGAATCGGCTTGCGGCAATCTTACGGTCGCCGTGGGAACCACGATGTCGCTTAAACAGCAAGGAATCCACACCGCAAGCACGATCACCAAAAAAGCCGGCACCATCATTCGGACATCCGTCATCCAGGAAGCAAACCCGAAAGACATAAGATACAGAAGCGAGGCAGCACTGCTGACAAACACATGGGCTCCATGAGAGAACAGGTGGCTTCCAACCATACGCTCTTCCACCCAGAACCCGGCCACGATCCCTAGGCCCAGAAAAGTCAGAAAAAGCTGTGGGTGTTCCAACAGGCAGATGTGAAGTTCCATCGCTTGGCCGAGCAGTTTGCCGCCGATATAAGGAAAGAAATAATCACTCATGCCGCAAGGAATGGCACTTCCCAAAGCCCCTACGACAACAGCCCGGATGAGATGCCGGTCATAGCGCCAAAAAAGCGAGGTCGTCGCGATCGCACTCAGGCATAAGTGCAGGGGGTGAAAGAAATGAAAGAGGGCTCGCGACTGAACGAACAGCGCTTCGGAATGACCATGATCCAGATACTGCACACCGAATCCCCAGGCTGCCGCCATGGCGATAAGAGAGCCAACGAGCGTATAAGGAAAATGGTGCGTGAATTCTTTGACTAATAGGTTCCAGCGTTGCATGTTTGAGTGAACGCGTGTGCGCGTTAGCGTGTTTGCGCGTCAGTGTGTTTTACTAACCAAACGCCTAAAGCAGCACCCATGGCGTTAGATAAAGAATCCAGCCAGTCTGCAGAACGCCACGGCAGCAAGGCTTGGAGCAATTCC
>JACPAW010000074.1 GCA_016180605.1 Candidatus Omnitrophota bacterium
CCCTTCAGGATGAAACCAAGGGTTTTACCGCTTTTGTTCCTTGGACTTTCAAGCCTGGCAATACCTCCCTGCAGAAACACATCCAACAGCATGCCGGGTCTACCCGTTACCTTCGAATGATCGCTTTCTCGCGGTTGTATCTGGATAATTTTTCCCATATTCAAGCATCCTGGTTTTCGGAAGGGAAGAAAACTGGGCAGGTTGCCCTTCATTTTGGAGCGGATGATTTCGGCGGCACTCTTTTTGAAGAGAACGTCCATGCGGCCACCTCCTTCATCAATAAGACCACGGTCGAAGAGATCATGACCCTCATCCACGAGGCGGGTTTTAAGGCTGCCCAGCGTACCACCCTGTACCAAATCCTGAAAACCATTGAAGCCAACGAGAAAGCGTCAAATTCGCATGCTCGATTGGGCTAGCCTGACCCAACGCAGCCTTGCCGGGCAAGGGATGAGGCGTGAAGAAGCCCGAGCCCTTTTGAACCTTCCCGATGAGGATATCCTGACAGCCTTGCGCGCTGCTTTTAACGTGCGGCAGACGCACTTTGGCAAGCGGGTGAAGCTGTGCGTACTGCAAAACGCCAGAAGCGGGCTCTGCCAGGAAGATTGTCACTATTGCTCTCAATCTTCCATTTCTTCTGCCAAAATCGATAAGTACCCGCTTTTGTCGAAGGAAGTCACGCGCGAGATTCGCCAGCTTTTCCCCCTTGAGATTTGCATCTGTGTGGGCTTGATGAACGAGGCGCAGGCCAAACGTTTAAAAGAGGCCGGTGTGGGATGGGTCAACCACAACCTCAATACCAGCCAGCGTTTTTATCCTGAAATTTGCTCAACCCACACCTACCAAGACAGGCTGAAGACGGTTCGGAGTGTTCAGCGAGCCGGCCTTAAAACATGCAGCGGTGGAATCATCGGAATGGGGGAAACCGACGAGGATATCTTGGACCTTGCTTTTGCAGTGCGAGAAGTCGGGATGGATTCCATCCCTGTTAATTTCCTCCATCCGATCTCCGGAACACCGCTTGAGGGGCTTGCGTTCTTATCTCCCATGAAATGCCTTAAGGCCCTGTGTCTTTTCCGCTTTCTTAATCCCAAAAGCGAGATTCGAGCTGCTGGGGGCAGAGAAGTGAATTTGCGTGCCCTGCAAGGCCTGGCCCTTTATGCGGCGAATTCCATATTCGTGGAAGGGTATCTGACCACTCCCGGCCAGAAAATCGAAGAGGCCCGAAAGATGATAGAAGACATGGGTTTTGAAGTGGAAGCACAGCCGGCGGTTGTCATTTGACCAAGGAGGTGTTTCGATGAGCAAGCGGTGGATCGTGACCGCGCTCGGCAAGGACCGCTCAGGAATTGTTGCCGGCATCACGCAAGTTCTTTACCGGTTAGGTTGCAACCTGGAAGATTCCTCGATGACGCGGCTTGAAGGAGAGTTCGCGGTCATGCTTATTTTTTCAAGCACCCGTACGCTTAAGCTTGAAACGTTATCGTCCGCATTCGAACCGTTGATGCGGCAGCTTAAGCTGGCAGTACATTTGAAGCCACTGACAATAGCTGAAAGCCATCAACCGCGCAGGCGTCAGGGGACGTATCTGATTTCAGTATACGGGGCGGATCGACCGGGGATCGTCTACCAGGTTTCCCAGGCTTTGGCCAAGCAGGGGATTAACATAACCGACGTCCATACGCATCGAAGTATGGGCAAAGCCCCCTCTCTATATCTGATGCTTCTGGAAGTGGAATTGCCCAGCCGTATCCGTCCAAAAAAGCTCGAAAGTTTCCTCGGCCGGTTGGCTAAGAAGCTGAAGGTGGAAGTCAGTCTGCGGCTATCCGAGACGGCGATTTTATAAGCCCACCTCTAAACCTAAAGGCTCATCCGATTTCCACTCTATCCATCCACCGATTCCCTGATCCCCTGCTGAAGCGCCCAACGGTAACGGTTGAGCGCTTTGATGGTGCATTGCAGCGTTTGGTTCAAGCGATGGTGGCGACGATGCGCCGGCATCCGCGATGCGTGGGGTTGGCAGCTCCGCAAGTGGGCAGCTTGCTTCGCGTGGCCGTCATGGATGCTACCGGACATCCAAAGGTCAAATCCAGCCGCGGATTACTCGTGTTAGTCAATGCCCAAATTCTGAAAGCAGAAGGTGATCTGATACAGCGGGAAGGATGTCTTTCCGTTCCTGATTTAACCGGCAATGTCCGTCGCTTCAAGCGGATATTTTTGCGCGCTTATGATGAACAGAGACAGATGCGGCAGTTTGAGCTCGATGGCTTTGAATCCATCATCGCTCAGCATGAGATGGATCACCTGGAGGGAAAACTATTTCTCGATCGCGTTGAGAATACGGCAATGGATGTGTTCCGGAGAAGAAATTATGCTGCTTAAGACGGTGCGGGGGTTAATCGGCGAAGGGGCAGATGACGCCAAGACGCGGGACCTGGGAGATCAATCCTGCTTTCTTGCTGTGGTCAAAAAGCAAGCGTAGCGCTTCTCGAGTGTGTGTGGAGAGAATCAGGGATTCCTCATTGACATACATTCCGATGAATTGCCGCGCCCTGGCTGCATCTGTTCCACGGCCATATTGCATGGCATATTCCAGCGCATCTTCCTGATGGGCGAAGGCATAGAGGATGCTATCCCGCAATGCCGCAGCCGTTTGTTGCGCGGTTTTCTTTCCCAGGGATTTTTTCACCACATTAAGTCCTAACGGCAGCGGCAATTTCATGTGCGTCTGCCACCAGATGCCCAAGTCGAGAATCGGCAATAACCCCGCGTCCCGGTAAATCAGTTGCCACTCGTGAATGACCAACCCCGCTGCCACGGAACCATCCAGTACGGCTTGCGGAATCTCGGAAAACGGCATTTCAACGGGTTCAAAAGATGGGATGGCCAGTCGCAGCAAAAAGTAGGCGGTCGTTTGGCAACCCGGTACGGCGATGCGCCGTCCGGAAAGCTCTTCCGGGCTGAAAGACGATTGGGCGATCACCAGGGGTCCGTAGCCCTGGCCGATGCTGGATCCGACGGAGACGATCCAATAAGCGCTGGATAGCGCCGGGTAGCTGGCAGCCGAGATGGCCGTCATGTCTAATTCCCCACGCAAGGCTCTTTGATTGAGGGATTGAATATCCTCGATGACGTGTTCAAACCGCAAGCCATCCATTGGAATATGTCCGGAATTGATGGCATAGAACATGAAGGCATCGTCCATATCCGGCGTATGACCCACCGTGATGGTTTTGGGCAATGCAATACTTTTCATCAAGAATCTCGCTTTAGCACACAGCACTCAGCAGACAGCACTCAGATTCTGTATGCTGTGTGCTGGTGACTGTTTGCTGGTTCAGGCCCATTCCTCGTAATGCATCTTTTGGCGAGGAACGCCGATGCTTTCCAAATCGGCGCAAATGGCTTTCACTACTTCTTGCCAGCCGCAGAGATAAATTTCCTTATTCGAAAAGTCGCGCACATATTTTTGGAACGTCTGTTGCAGGTGGCCGGTCTCTCCGTGCCAGTCTTTGGGGCGGCTGACCGTAGGGATGTACTCGAAGTTACGGCGCAATCCAGACAACGATCGAAATTCCGATTCGTACAATAACGCGTGTTCATAGCGAGTGCCGAATAGCAGCATCATGGGTTTGGAAAATTGGATATGCAGCAAATACTT
>JACPAW010000050.1 GCA_016180605.1 Candidatus Omnitrophota bacterium
GGGGAAGCGACCAAGTTCGGATGCCAAGAGAAAGACGCGCAGGCTTTGGCTTTGGCCATTGCCCAGTGCTCCCACCTTCGTCTTAAGGGGCTCATGACCATTGCACCGCTTGAGGAAGATCCGGAACGTTGCCGCATCCATTTCCAGCGGCTGCGCGCCCTGCGTGATCAGTTGCAGGAGCACTGGTACCCTTCGACTGAGAAGCTTTTGTTATCCATGGGCATGACCCAAGATTTTGAAGTGGCAATTGAGGAGGGAGCGGACTTTGTCCGCATCGGCAGCGCCATATTTGGGGCTCGAAATTAGAGGTTCAAGGTACAAGGTAGAAGGTGCAAGGTGCAAGGTAGGTTTAATACATGCGAAAACCTGTCTTAAAGAAGCTTTTTCAGGGCCAGACCATCGGTGTCATTGGATCTGGCAAGATGGGAGCGGCCATTCTTAAAGGTCTTTTGGCGCAAAGGCTTTCTCCCTCGCAGTGTTTTGCCTCAGATCCTGACTTTAAAAAACGGCAGGCGCTTTCTCGTCAGTTGCGCATCCACACCGATTCCAGCAACCGTGCGGTCGTGCAGGCGTCTACCATTGTGCTTCTTGCGGTTAAGCCCCAACAGATGGCAGAGGTCTTGCAAGAAATCCGGCCGGATTTAACGCGCCGGCACTTGGTGATTTCCATTGCCGCTGGTCTTAAGTTGTCTTGGCTTCAAAAGAGGCTGCGCGGTATTCCCTTGATTCGGGTGATGCCCAATCTTCCCGCAACGGTAGGATTTGGTTTTTCCGCCATAGCGGCTGCGAAAACCGCAACGTCTCATCAGAAGGCACTTACCCTAGCCATTTTCAGTGCGACGGGAGAAGCGCTTGAACTGCCGGAGCGTTACTTTAATGCGATTACCGCAGTCAGCGGATCAGGTCCGGCGTACGTTTTTTTCTTAGCTCTGGCGTGGGAGAAGGCAGCGAAACAGCTGGGCTTATCCTCATCGATCGCCCGCCGCGCCATCTTAAAGACATTGGAAGGAAGCCTACGCATGTTGGAAACGACGAGTCCCGCTCGACGTTCTCAAGAGCTGGCTTGGCACTGAGAGCATCTTGAACGGACTCTAGGTGCAAGGTACAAGGTGCAAGGTACAAGGTGCAAGGTACAAGGTTCTTAAGGAGGCGGTCTGATGTTTATCTTTAGCAACATGCTGCAGGCGCTGGCAAGCATTCTGGATGGAGTGTTGCGTCTTTACACCCTCATTTTGCTCATTTCCGTATTGCTTTCGTGGGTCAACCCGGATCCTTTTAATCCGCTGGTGCGATTTTTGCGCTCGGTCTCAGAGCCTTTGTTTTCCTGGATCCGTCACCGTTTGCCATTTGTCGTGGTAGGAGCTCTGGATCTAGCACCTCTTGTGGCCATTCTATTGATTCAATTCTGCCAAATGGTCATTGTCCGCTCCCTTCTGGATCTGGCCGCTCGTCTGAGATAATGGATTACAAGTCCACCTTAAACCTTCCCAAGACGACATTTCCCATGAAAGCGGATCTTCCAATCCGCGAGCCTTTGATTTTATCCCGTTGGGTTTCGCAGGATCTCTACGGCCAGATTCGCAAAGCGCGCTCCGGTCAAAAACAGTTCATTTTGCATGACGGGCCTCCTTACGCCAATGGCGATATCCACATCGGTCATGCGCTCAACAAGATTCTCAAGGACCTTGTGGTGCGCTACAAGACGATGCAGGGGTTCGATGCGCCCTACGTACCAGGCTGGGATTGCCACGGAATGCCGATCGAACACCAGCTCTTTAAAGAATTGAAATTGACGAAACACCAGATCGATCAATTGCAATTTCGCTCTAAGGCGCGGGAATATGCCCAGAAATACGTCGGAATCCAGCGGGAGCAATTCAAGCGCCTGGGGGTATGGGGCGATTGGGAAAAACCGTATCTGACGATGAGCCCCGATTACGAGATGACGATCGTGCGTCTCTTTGGAGAGCTGGTACAGGCAGGCTTCATCTATAGAGGAAAGAAACCGGTTTACTGGTGCACGACGTGTGAAACGGCCGAAGCCGAGGCGGAAGTCGAGTATGAAGATCGCAATGATACCTCCATCACTGTTAAGTTTCCGGTCATCGATCCTTCGACTCGCACCACCCCGCCATGGCGGGGTGGGCTCGCTCAGGATTCCGCCCCACGGGCAGAGCCCGTGGGGCTCCATAAGAAAAATTTGGCGGTTGCCGTATGGACTACGACACCCTGGACATTGCCTGCCAATGTGGCTTTGTGTTTCCATCCTAAGCTGCGCTATGCCATCCTCCATGATAAAAGCTGGTCTGAGGACTTAATCGTTGCCGAGGCTCTGGTTCCAAAGCTGCTGGAATCGCTTCAATGCGCTACGGCACAAACGGTCAAAACGGCTGTCGGAAGCGATTTCCTGGGGATGCGCTGTCAGGCTCCCTATGGAGGAAGGGAGTCCGTTGTCGTTGTCGATGAATCCGTTTCGATGTCTGAAGGAACCGGAATCGTTCACATCGCTCCTGGGCACGGGCATGAGGATTATTTCATCGGCAGCAGGGAAGGCTTGGAAGTGCTTTCGCCGGTTGATCCCCAAGGAAAATTCACTTCCGAAGTGCCGGAGTTTGGCGGGCATACGGTCTTTGAAGCCAACCCGAAAATCATCGCGGATTTAGACAAGCGCCATCTATTATTAAAGGAAGAGACCATCCTCCACTCTTATCCGCACTGCTGGCGCTGCAAGCAGCCGGTCATCTTCCGTGCCACGCCGCAGTGGTTTTTGAATGTGAGCCACCAGGCTCTTCGCCAAAAACTCTTGGAAGCTGCAAGCGCGGTGAGCTGGATTCCGTCGGCTGGATTAAACCGCATCAGTGGCATGCTCCAAACCCGCCCGGACTGGTGTCTCTCGCGGCAGCGCTATTGGGGAACCCCGATTCCTGTTTTGCACTGCATCCTATGCGAGCGGCCGCTGACCGATACGGTTTCTCTGCAGGCTATCGAAAATGCATTACAAGAAAAAGGCATCGAGGCTTGGTTTAAGCTTTCTCCGGAAGAATTAGTGCCTCAATTAAGATGCTCTTTTTGTAAGGGAAAATCGCTGCGGCGTGATCCGGATATCCTGGATGTCTGGTTCGATTCCGGGGTCAGCCACGAAGCCGTGCTTCGTGCCCGCGATCCGAAAAGTTGGCCCGCGGATCTCTACCTGGAAGGTTCCGATCAGCACCGGGGGTGGTTCCAGGTTTCCCTTATTCCCTCCGTCGCCCTGCATGGAAAACCGCCCTACAAGGGAGTGCTCACGCATGGTTTCGTGATGGACGGTCAGGGGCACAAGATGTCCAAGAGCCTCGGCAATGTCGTAGCACCCGAAGATGTCATGAAGCGGTATGGCGCCGATATCCTGCGGTTATGGGTTGCTTCCTGCGATTACCGGGAAGATGTCCGCATTTCCGAAGAGATCCTTTCGCAAGTCGCCGAATCTTACCGTAAAATCCGAAACACGTTCCGCTATCTTTTGGCGAATCTGGATGGCTTTGATCCAAAGCGCGATGCGGTTTCCGATAATGACTTCGGCGATTTGGACCGTTGGGTTTTTCATCGGTTGGGGGAAGTGACCCATTCGGTGACTCGTGCCTATCAAGACTATCAATTCCACGAGGTCGTTCGCTTCGTATACCAGTTTTGCGTGGTGGATCTTTCTGCTTTTTATCTCGATGCGCTCAAGGATCGGCTCTACACGCAGGCCCGCTCGTCTCTTTCGCGGCGCTGTGCACAAACTACACTCTATGCTATACTAGTGCGCCTTGTGAAGGTCTTAGCTCCCATTTTGGCCATTACGAGCGAGGAAGTCTGGGAGCTGATGCATCAAGCCCAATGGGTCACGGAAGCCTCGGTTCATATGGCCGATTGGCCCAAG
>JACPAW010000051.1 GCA_016180605.1 Candidatus Omnitrophota bacterium
TTCAATTGCCTGATGGTATTGAGATTGAAGAATAGTATTTTATTGCGGGTATAGCACAGTGGCAGTGCACCAGTTTTCCAAACTGGCTACGCGGGTTCGATTCCCGCTACCCGCTCCACGTTTTCGCTGTAAGCGAAAACGTGGAAGAGCATTCGAGATTGGAGCATTGGAAATTGGGAAATAAAATCTCGGATGCGACCCAATGCTCTAATGCTCCAATATCGGGAATCGAAGGGAGCTGCGACTTTTTTAATTAACGTCGGTGCGACGAATAGGAGCACCGACCTACCTTAGGAGCAGCGGATGGCCGACCGGAGTCCCGCCGCAGGCGGGACGGAGGCGCCGATTCCCGCTACCCGCTCCATGATTTTCGCTTTAGCGAAAATCATGGAGAGTCCGCCAAAGAACTTTAGCGGACGGTCTAATGCTCTAATATCCCCGTTTATTATTTCCGCTTATAAGCGTTTAGGAAAACGGGTGCGGCAAGAACCTTCCTAGCGACAACGGATTGGCTGTAAATGGCGAGTAGGGGACGGCGTCAAGATTGCCAATGAACAGGGACGAATTGGGGGATCTGCTCAAGCGATCGTTCGGCTTTGAGTCATTCCGGCCATTGCAGCGCGAGATCATGGAAGCCTCCCTAGCCGGACGGGATGTATTCGCCCTGCTGCCGACAGGGGGCGGCAAGTCGTTGTGCTACCAACTCCCTGCGCTGATCCGGCCGGGCCTGACGGTCGTGGTGTCGCCGCTCATCGCACTGATGAAGGATCAGGTGGATGCCATGGATGTCATGGGTATTCCGGCGACATGCTTGAACTCGACGCTGGATGCCCGAGAATCCCAGCGGCGCCAGCAGAAACTTGCGCGCGGGGAGTATCGGTTGCTCTATGTGGCCCCTGAGCGGCTGATGCTGGATGGATTTCTGCAGGACTTGCGGTGCAGGCACATCGCGCTGATCGCCGTGGACGAAGCGCACTGCATCAGCGAATGGGGGCACGACTTCCGTCCGGAGTACCGGCGGCTTACGGAATTGCGGGATATCCTGCCCAAGGTGCCGATATTGGCTCTGACCGCTACGGCGACGGAGCGCGTGCGCTATGATATTCTCCGGCAGCTTCGTTTGCAGGACCCGGCGGTGTATGTCGGAGAATTCAACCGGCCGAATCTGACCTACCGGGTAGTGGCCAAGCATCGGCCCTACGATCAGGTGCTGGCGTTCGTACGGGCGCGGCCATCCGACAGCGGTATCGTTTACTGCCAGAGCCGGCGAAGCGTGGAACAGCTTGCCGAGCGGTTGCGCGAAGATGATGTTCCAGCGAGGCCGTATCATGCGGGTCTGGCAGCCGAAGATCGTAATCGCCATCAGGAGTTGTTCCTTCGAGATGAAATCCGTGTCGTCACCGCTACGATCGCCTTCGGCATGGGGATCAATAAGCCGAATGTGCGGTTCGTCATTCACTACGATCTGCCAAAGAATATCGAGGGCTATTACCAAGAAACGGGCCGCGCGGGCCGCGATGGGCTGCCGGCCGATTGTCTGCTGCTCTTCGGAGCGGGGGATACGGTCAAATACGCGCAGTTCATTGAACAGAAAGCCGATCCCAACGAGCAGGTGATCGCGCGCCGACAGCTGCAAGAGATCGTCCATTATGCGGAAAGCGCGCGCTGCCGCCGCATCGATCTGCTGGGCTACTTCGGCGAGGAGTTCGCGGCGGAAGACTGCGTGGCCTGCGACAATTGTCTTTCGCCGAAAGAAACGGTTGATGGGACGGTTGCGGCGCAAAAGTTCCTCTCGTGCGTCTACCGGATCCGGGAGAAGAGTGGCTTCGGGGTCGGGCTCAACCATGTGATCGAGGTGCTGACCGGCGCTGCGACTGAGAAAATCCGGCGTTGGCGGCACGAAACGCTGTCAACGTACGGCGTTGGGCTCGAGCACAGCCGGCAGGAGTGGGCGGCGATCGGACGCGAGCTGATGCGGCTTGGGTTGGTACAGCAAACCGCGGAGAAGTTCAGCATTGTTGAACTGACCGCGCAAGGGCGGACGGTTTTGAGTCAACGGACCGCTGTGACATTGAGCCGGCAGATGGCGCCGCCAGCTTCGGATGCGCCGGCGTCCGCATCAGGAAAAAGTCAGCGCGCCGAACGCGCAGGGCGGATCGTCTGCGATGAGATGCTCTTCGAACGGCTGAGGCGCTTGCGCAAACACCTCGCCGATGAACGTAACGTGCCGGCCTATATCGTGTTTTCCGACGTTTCGCTGCGGCAGATGGCCAGGGATGTTCCGCGGGATGAGCGCGCCTTCGCGCGGATTACCGGGGTCGGTGAAAAGAAGCTCGCTGAGTTCGCTGAAGTGTTCCTGGCGGAAATCGCTACTCACGCCGAAGCCAACCGGGCTATGTAGGTCGGTCCCGACTGACATCCCGCTGACGCTCTTACTATTCTCAAGAGGAGTCACCTAACTTGTTGTTTATAATGGGCGGTGCCTTTTTATGGCATTTCTATTCTCTTGCGACACGTTCTAAAAAACACTTGACAAATTTAGCCTTGCAATAGAAAATATTACGTCACACCTTTACGCTAATCAGTTGCGCCCACTTTGGAAAATTTATCAAAGGATGGGTGTACCCTTTTTTTGTTTTTGTGCGCGTTTTGAAAATGTGCAACAAGAAAACCAATCGAAGGATTTGAGTTTCTAAGATTGAAATGCTTGTCGTAGGTATCCTTCCGTGTGATCCAGTCGAAGTTACTCCCTGAGTATTCGTATTGATGAAGAAGCCCGGCGATACAATTTTCGGCAACAATGGCGCATCTGCCGCTGTGCAAGAAACGATGAAACGGGTAATGAGCCATTGGAGTTGCTGGAGTAGCTCAGTGGTAGAGCACGTCCTTGGTAAGGACGGGGTCACGGGTTCAATCCCCGTCTCCAGCTTGTTGAAAGCTTAATTTCTATAAGGAGGAGTCGTCATGGCCAAAGCAAAGTTCGAACGGACGAAGCCCCACGTCAACATCGGAACCATCGGGCACGTCGATCATGGCAAGACGACCTTAACCAGTGCGATCAC
>JACPAW010000142.1 GCA_016180605.1 Candidatus Omnitrophota bacterium
GGGTTGGTTGCCAATGTCAAGATCAACGCCAATATCGGAACTTCGGCTGTTACCTCGGATTTGGATGAGGAGGTCAAGAAGCTGCACATGGCGGTGCATTATGGGGCCGATACCGTCATGGATCTTTCCACCGGCGGAAATATTCCGCAGATCCGGCAAGCCATCATCCAGGCAAGCCCTGTGCCAATCGGAACGGTTCCTCTTTATGAGGCGATTGCGCGGGTTAAGCGGGTGGAAGATTTGACGCCTGCTTTATTGCTTCAAGTCATTGAAGAACAGGCCAAGCAAGGGGTCGACTACATGACGATTCATGCCGGCATCCTGCTTGAGTACCTGCCTTTATTGAGAAATCGTATCACCGGTGTGGTCAGTCGCGGGGGAAGCCTGCTGGCTCAATGGATGGCGGCACACCATAAGCAGAATCCCCTCTATGAATACTTTGATGACATAAGCGACATCCTGCGCGAGCACGATGTCAGCTATAGCTTAGGCGATAGCTTAAGGCCTGGCTGTTTGGCGGATGCCTCGGATGAGGCGCAGTTGGCGGAGCTTAAAACGTTAGGCGAGCTGACCCAGCGTGCTTGGGCGAAAGATGTCCAAGTAATGATTGAAGGCCCAGGACATGTGCCCATGGACCAACTGGAGATGAACGTGAAGCTGCAACAGCGCTATTGCCAGGAAGCTCCGTTTTATACGCTCGGGCCTTTGGTTACGGATGTCGCACCAGGCTATGATCACATCACTTCTGCCATTGGTGCTGCCATGGTAGGCTGGTACGGTTCCAGTCTTCTTTGCTATGTGACTCCCAAGGAGCACTTGGGTCTTCCGAATAACGAAGATGTCCGCCAAGGGGTGATTGCTTACAAGATTGCGGCCCATGCTGCCGATGTCGCTCGGGGACGGCGAGGAGCGCGCAATCGGGATGATGCGCTGTCCCACGCGCGATTCACGTTCGATTGGACGAAACAATTCGAGCTCTCCTTGGATCCTGAGACCGCCCAGCGGATGCACGATGAGACGCTGCCGGATGGCTTCTACAAAGAAGCGAAGTTTTGTTCGATGTGCGGCCCAAAGTTCTGTTCGATGCGGGTTTCACAAACTACCAGTCGTCTTCTCGAGCAACCCCTGGCAGGGGTTCACCAGGAGTGATTGGAAGGATGGCAAAAATGGAAATCGAGAAAAAACTCGCAAGGCAATTGCGCAAATTAAATCGCACCATTCAGAAGATCATCGCCAAGTCTGAGGATTTCTCTGATCTGAGGGCTCTGCTGCGGAAGGAGCAGATCGAGTTGGCTATTTATGTAGTTCCCTTGTTAAACGGCAAACCGGCCGGCGAGGAATTGCATTTTGAGCTCACCGACTCGGACAGGATTTTCCTAAGGCAGGCCGGCATCCGCTTTTGAGCGCAGGTGCTACCCCCATCATGGGGATCATCCGAAGCCAAGCGCAGGCGCTTTTCCAGAAGAGTAAAGCATCATTCGGTATTCACATATGGGTAATCCTTACGTGTAACAGCCTGCGCGGTTGCGTGGGACGTAGGAGCATAGAATGGCACAAATGGCAACGGAAGTAACCGTATGGATTGGTGGGGCAGCAGGTGACGGGATCGCTTCTGCGGGTGAGTCTTTCGCGAAGGCGTGTTCTCGTTGTGGTTACCACATCTTTGCGTATAACAGCTATCAGTCTGTTATCCGGGGCGGGCACGTCTGCATGCATATCCGGATTGGGACCCATAAAGTCTACACCCAAGGTGATGAACTCGACTATCTCGTTGCCCTCAACCAAGACACGCTGGAGCGATATGGCAAGCGGGTGATGCCTGGCGGAGCTGTTTTTTATAACACGGACAAATTCCAGGCCAAGCCAGAACAAATCGGGAAAAATGTCCAACTCATCGGGGTTCCGATCATGGAGTTGGCCGGCAACCAGCTCATGCAAAACACGGCCCTTATGGGTGCGCTCATTCAAGTTTTAGCGCTGGATCCTGCAGGGATCCGAAGCTTGATTAAGGAACGATTCGAAAAAAAGGGCGACGCCATCGTTCAAACCAATCTCAACGCTTTTGATAAAGGAATGGAGTTTGCCAAGACCAAGTGCCAGCCTGGAGGGATTCGCATCGGCTCAGGGGATAGCAAGCGTCGCCCCTTGGCAGGTGGAAATCCACTCATTGGGTTCGGTGCTTTGGCTGCAGGCTGCCGCTTTTATTCCGCCTACCCGATGACTCCGGCTTCTTCTTTGCTTCACTGGCTTGTTCGCTATGGGGTCAAGGCAGGTCTTCTGGTCAAGCAGTGCGAAGATGAAATTGCAGCACTGAACATGGCCATTGGTGCCGGTCATGTCGGTGTACGGGCCATGACAGGAACCTCAGGCGGTGGTTTTGCGCTGATGACCGAGGCAATCGGTGAAGCGGCCATGACGGAAACACCCGTAGTCATCGTGGAAGTCCAGCGCGGCGGACCCTCCACCGGGCTTCCAACCAAAACCGAGCAGGGAGATTTCTTCCAGGTCTTCGGTGCCTCACAGGGAGATTTTCCAAAAGCCATCCTAGCCCCTCGGACGCTGACGGAGTGCTACACCATGGCAATCGAAGCCTTTAATCTTTCGGAGAAATATCAGTGTCCGATTCTGATCCTATCGGACTTGTATCTGGCCGAGCGCTTGGAAACTTTTGAGGGTGTCCAAATTACCAACGTTCCCATTGAGCGCGGTGAGATGGTCACTCAGGCAAACGGTGATCATTATCGCCGTTTTTTGGATACGCCAAGCGGTGTATCCCCCCGTGCGCTTCCAGGAACGGCTGGTACCATTTTCACGGCGGCAACGGATGAGCACGATCAACACGGAATCGTCATCAGTGACGTGTTTACCAATCCTGGAATACGCGCCAAGATGATGGAAAAGCGCATGCGGAAGATATCCGCCATGGCCAAAGAGCTCAAACCACCTCAACTGGAAGGTCCTGCGGATGCAGAACTGACTCTTGTCGGTTGGGGCTCTACTTATCAAGTTCTTCTGGAGACCCAAGAAGTGCTCGCTAAAGAAAATCTTAAAGTGAACATCCTTTGTCTGGCGACCCTCTGGCCGTTTCCTGCTGAGCAAGTCCGCAAGATCTTGGAAAAGTGCAAGATGACCCTTTCGGTTGAAAACAACTACTCCGGACAGATCGTCAAGCTGATCCGGATGGAAACCGGTATTGGCATCCAGCATCATTTGCGCAAATATGACGGCGAGCCCTTTGAGCTGCACCAAGTTGTGGAGCGCGCACGAGAGATTTTGAAGACAAAGCCGAAGGAATCGACGCTGGTATCCGTGGTCAGTGACGAGGGCGTGCCAGCAGATTTTTCTCCCATTGAGAATCCGCCAATCGGGGCGGAAGCGGCAAGGCAACACTAAGACCAGTGACTAGTGACTAGTGGTCAGTGAAAAAAGAACCGCAAACAAAACATTTTTGTACTTCACTAATCACTCATCGCTGACCACTAATAAACACTAACGGGGCTATCAAGGAGGCGAAAGACATGGCACAGGTGAAAGAGTACATCGGGAAAGTCAAACCGGACTGGTGTCCTGGCTGCGGTGACTTCGGGGTGTTGAATGCCCTGCAGCGCGCCCTTGCGGATTTGGATATAGCCCCCCACAATGTGCTCGTTGTTTCTGGCATTGGTTGCTCTTCCAACTTACCGGGTTTCATCAATGCTTACGGCTTTCATGGGCTGCATGGCCGCTCGCTTCCCGTAGCCTCTGGCGCGAAACTGGGCAATCACGGCTTAACCGTCATCGCTACCGGAGGCGATGGCGATGGCTACGGCATCGGTGTGGGACACTTTATCCACACCTGCCGGCGCAATATCGACATGACTTACATCGTCATGGACAATCAGATCTATGGCTTAACCACAGGGCAAGCATCTCCCACGACGGAAAAAGACATCCGCACCAAGTCTACTCCGGAAGGCACCATTGAGCTGGCCTTAAATCCCATCGCTTTGGCCTTAACAGCCGGAGCGACTTACGTAGCCCGGGGTTTCTCTGGGGAAAATCTGCATCTGGCTCAACTGATGCGCGGGGCAATTGAGCATAAAGGTTTCGCCCTGGTGGATGTTTTCTCCCCTTGCGTGACTTACAACAAACACAATACTTACCCCTGGTTCCGGGAGCGGGTCTACAAGCTTGAAGAAGAACGGCATGATCCTTCTGACTTCCGCTTGGCCATGGAGAAAGCCTACGAATGGGGAGCCCGTATCCCCATTGGTCTTTTCTATAAGGTCGAGCGGCCGACCTATGAAGATGAAGACTCGGTATTGCGTGGTGGCATTCCTTTGGCAAAGCAGCCATTGGAGCGCACGGATCTGGCGGCTGTGATGGAAGATTTTATCTAAGGGCAGCTCGACAGCGGTCAGCTCGTCAGCAGTAAGAGTAAGGAGGAACGGAGCGATGCCGGACTTTGTGAAGGTTGCAAAAGTTTCAGATGTCCCTGCGGGAAGCGGAAAAATCATTGAATCAGGCGGGAAGACGATCGCGATGTTTAATTGCGAAGGCAAATTTTACGCAATAGAAAACACCTGCAAGCACCGCGGAGGACCCCTTGGAGAAGGGATGCTGTCCCAGACCAAGGTCAGCTGCCCCTGGCATGGCTGGGAGTACGATGTCACTACAGGAAGCTGCTCTATGGATCCTGCGATTTCTGTTGCGACGTTTCCAGTGAAAATCGAAGGGGACGATGTTTTTGTCTCCCTCTAGGGGTTTGCTGCATGGAACGTAAGTGTGTAGCCATGATCTCCGGCGGGCTGGATAGCGCTTTAGCGGCACGCCTGATGCTGGAGCAGGATATCGCAGTAGCAGGGCTTTATCTGTCGATGAGCTGGGGTTGCTGCGAGAAAGAAAAAGCTCAAGCCTGCGCGCAAGAACTCGGGATTCCCCTTATGGTTCTGAATGTAGGGGACGCTTACCTCGATGTGATCCGGAGTCCCAAATACGGCTACGGAAGCGGCATGAACCCCTGTGTAGACTGCCGGATTTACATGTTCCGGATCGCGAAATCCTACATGGAATCCATTTCCGCTGGGTTTGTGGTAACCGGAGAAGTACTCGGCCAGCGTCCCATGTCCCAGCGTCGCAGGCCCTTGGATATCATTGAAGCGGAAAGTGGTCTGGAAGGACTGCTGTTGCGCCCTCTCTCCGCGCAGCTTTTAGAACCGACCCTGCCTGAGCTTCTCGGGGTGGTAAGCCGTGAGCGTCTTTTGACTTTCTCTGGAAGATCGCGGCATGAGCAGCTAGCGATGGCATCCTCATTTGGAATCCGCAATCATAGTACTCCGGCAGGAGGCTGCTTGTTAACGGATGAAAGCTTTGCCCAAAAAACCCGGGATCTTTTTGCGCATGAACAACGGCCGACGACAAAGGACATGGAGCTTCTGACGCTCGGGCGGCACTTCCGAACCAGCCTGCGGACCAAAATTATCCTGGGACGCAATGCCCTTGAGAATTTGATGCTGGAGGGCCATTCCGATTCAGGGTATCTTTGCTTGCGGCCTGTGTTTGCGGGTCCTTCGGCTTTGATCATTGGAGTTTGTGATGAGGAAACACTGGGGCTTACCCTCAGGCTGATTTGGCGCTATACGAAAGAGGAGAAGCGACCCCAGGAATCCCCATTGCAATTTTGGAAAGACGGATTACCTTGGATGGCCAGCATCCCGGAAGAGCCGTTAGAGATGCCATCATTACAGGAGGCGAAGAGCATTACTCAATGACCACGGACTATGTTTTTCGGGTTGGTGGAGAAGGTGGGGAAGGGGTTATTAGCACTGGAGAGATGCTGACCTTGGCATTGGCGAGGGCAGGTTTTCAGATTTATACCTTTCGAACTTACCCCGCTGAGATCAAAGGAGGGCATGCCAACTACCAGGTGCGTGCTTCCGACAAATTGCTGTTATCGCAGGGCCATTGGCTTGATGTGCTGCTGGCTTTCAATGAGGAAGCTTATCAGAAGCATATCCAAGACGTCCGCAGAAATGGCGGGGTGCTGATCTATGACACCGACAGCTACCAGCCGCCTATCCTAGAAGGAGTGATTTATTACGGTGTTCCGTTGACCTCTTTGGCCACGGAGAAGATAGGCATTAAGCTGACTAAAAATATCGTCAGTCTTGGAGTCTTAGCGCACCTGTTTGATATTCCGCTAAAGGTGTTCGAGGATTTGCTCAAAGAGCGTTTCGGCCGCAAAGGGGAAGTCGTCGTTCAGAAAAACATCGATGCGTTGCATGTCGGTGCGGAATACGCCAAGCAAATTCCCCGGCAAGATCGGATTCAGCTAGGAAGTGGTTCGCGAGGAGCAAAGCACCTCGTCCTTTCCGGAAACGAATCGTTAGCTTTAGGAGCGATTGCCTCAGGCTGCCGCCTCTACGCAGGCTACCCCATTACCCCGGCAACGGACATCATGGAATTTCTTGCTCGAGAACTTCCAAAAATTGGCGGTTTCGTGGTTCAGACGGAAGATGAAATTTCCGCAATCGGCGTGGTTCTTGGTTCTTCCTATGCCGGTAAAAAAGCGATGACCGCCACTTCAGGCCCTGGGTTTTCTTTGATGACGGAGATGATTGGACTTGCGGTTGTGGCGGAGATTCCCTCCGTGATCGTGGATGTGCAGCGCGTTGGCCCTTCTACGGGAATGCCCACAAAAACCGAGCAAGGAGATTTATATTTGGCGGTTTACGGAGGGCATGGCAATTGCCCGCGCATCGTCATGGCACTGACGAGTGTTGAAGATTGTTTTTACGGCATCATGCGGGCTTTTAATCTTTCCGAGCAGTTCCAGATGCCGGTCGTCGTCCTTTCGGATCAATACCTGGGCCACCGGAAAGCGACCGTGCCGGTGCCGGACTTAAATCAGGTGCCGGTGATTGATCGGCGCAAACCCCAGGCGGAAGAATTGGCGGGCTTTCGGCGTTATCGCTTTACGCCGGATAATATTTCTCCCATGTCGATTCCTGGAATGGAAGGAGGCGGCTACGTCGCTGAAGGGTTGGAGCACGATGAGGTCGGATATCCTGCTGCGTCCGACCATGAGAACCATCTGCGCTCCACGCAAAAGCGTTACGGAAAATTCGGACAAATCCATCAAATTGCCAATGATCTTGTGCGTTTATACGGCAATCCCCATCCTGAGATCGGCATTATCGGATGGGGATCCAGCGAAGGAGTCATTCGCGAGGCGGTTGAAATTGCTCAATCTAAGGGGTATTCCGTAGGAGCGCTTCACCCGAAGATCCTCTATCCGCAACCCATCGCTAAATTGAAAGAGTTCATAGAAGGGACCAAAGCCGTCATCATTCCCGAAGTCAATTTTACCGGGCAATTCGCTACTCTATTGCGTAAACGCTTTGCTTACGATTTTATCCAGTTAAACAAATGCATCGGACTTCCGTTTACGCCTCAAGAAATCGTCGACAAGATCGAGGAGGTTGCTGCCCATGTCCACAGTTCCCGTCGAAGTCACCCCGCAGCAGTATAAGACCGAAGAACACCCGATCTGGTGCCCCGGTTGCGGGGATTTCGGGGTGTTGGGTTCATTGTACAACTGTCTTGCCGGGCTTAAGGTCAAACCAAAAGATTTGGTCGTGGTATCGGGGATTGGCTGCTCCGGCAGAACGCCTGGGTTCATCAAGTCTTACGGCTTTCACAGCCTTCATGGCCGTGTGCTGCCGGTTGCCCTGGGGGTCAAGTTGGCCAACCCATCCCTTGAGGTAATTGGAGTAGGAGGTGATGGAGACGGTTTTGCCATAGGCGGAGGCCACATCCCGCATGCCGCACGCCGCAATCCCGACATGACCTATCTGATCATGGATAATTCTACTTACGGGCTGACCAAGGGCCAATATTCGCCTACTTCTCCTGCGGGATACCAAGCCGGCTCTACTCCCTACGGCAGTATCGAACAGCCGCTGAATCCGTTAGCGATGCTCATCGCCTATGGCGCCAGTTTTGTAGGACAGGGCTACTCCGGAAAGCCCCGGGAGCTTACGGAGCTGGTCACTCAGGCCATTGAGCACAAAGGTTTTGCCTTCGTGAATGTGATCAGTCCTTGTATTACCTTTAACAATACTTACAAAGTGGTTCCGCCTCGGTTGAAAGAGGTTCCTCAGGAGCACGATGTGAAGAATCGAGCCAAGGCTTTTGAGCTGGCTTTGGACACGCAGTCTGTTTGGCTGGGAGTTTTATATCAGAATCCGCGGCCGACATTCGAGCAAGAGGTTTCTCATGTCATTGAGAAGGCACAAGCTTCCAGCCCTCCGCGGTTAGAAGCCATTTTTGCCGAGTTTTCGTAAATCCTCTCTGATGAAAACCCGCTTGGAAAAAGATTCGCTGGGAAGCAAGCGCGTTCCTTTGAATGCGTATTACGGCATCCAAACTCTCCGTGCTGTGGAAAATTTTCCCATTAGCGGCCTGCGGTTACAGCACGAAATGGTGCTGGCTTTTGCCCTCATTAAAAAAGCAGCCGCCCAAGCCAATGCCAAGCTGGGACTGCTTCCCCGGCGCCATGCCTCTGCCATTATTCGCGCCTGCGACGAAGTCTTACGCGGAAAGCTGGATGACCAGTTTGTAGTAGACGCTTACCAGGCAGGAGCGGGCACTTCGTTTAATATGAACATGAACGAAGTCCTCGCCAACCGTGCCAATGAGCTGCTCGGAGCAAAGCGCGGCAGCTACCGCTATTTGCGCCCGAATGATCATGTCAATATGGCGCAGTCCACCAACGATACGTTCCCCACGGCAATTCGCCTGGCAGCGCTTCTATCGCTTGCTCCACTCGTTGAAGCCATGGAAGCTCTGGAACGTTCTCTGCAGAAGAAGGCGCGCGAGTTTGATTCCGTGGTTAAAGCAGGGCGAACCCATTTGCAAGATGCGGTTCCTGTGCGGCTTGGCCGTGAATTCGGCGCTTATGCACTGGCCATCCGCAAAGCGCGGCAGCATATCCTGGATACCGCCCAAGCACTGAATGAGCTGAACTTAGGTGCCACCGCCGTGGGAACCGGTATGAATACGCATCCTCGCTACCGGTTTCTGGCGGTTAATGCCCTGCGCCGTATGAGCGGCTTTCCGGTTCGAGTGGCGGAAGATCTGATGGAGCGCACGCAAAGCCTCGGTGACTTTGCAAGATTAAGCGGTGCCCTGCGCGTCTTTGCCTTGGAACTTATTCGCATTGCCAATGACCTGCGTTTGCTTAATTCCGGGCCGAACACCGGTTTTGGCGAGATTGATCTTCCAGCCATACAGCCAGGATCCTCCATCATGCCGGGAAAAGTGAATCCCGTCGTGCCCGAGATGGTCGATATGGTGGGTTTCCAGGTTCTGGGGCATGACGCGACGGTTTCTTTTGCCACTCAGGCAGGACAGCTGGAGCTTAACGTCATGATGCCGGTTGTCGCTTACAACCTGCTTCAGGCCATGCACCTGTTGACCCGCTCAACAGATGTTCTCGCGCATCGCTGCATTGACGGCATTACGGCTCATTCGGATCGTTGCGAAGCTTTTGCGCACCGCAGTCTTGCGCTCGTGACGGCATTAGCTCCCAAGATTGGTTACCTGAGTGCTGCCATGATTGCGAAGGAATCTCTGGCGAGCGGAAAACCCCTCATCGATCTTGTGATACAGCACAACCTATTGGATCCCAAGACCGCTCGGCAACTGCTTGATCCGAACCGCCTCAGCCGCGGCGTATAGCGAAAACCAACCTTCCGTTAAACTCTGGGTCGTGCTACAATTCAATGTTTAAGGCAGGCGCCCGTAGCTCAATTTCAATCCCCGCTGATTTGCTTCGCAAATCAAAGATGCGGGGATTTCGCCCCCGCAGATAGAGACGCGGGGCGGATCAGCCCCTGGCTCTACCGCGGGGGCTGAGGATAGAGCGCTTGGCTCCATCTAGACATCGATCTGAATGAATGACGTGTGGGGCACACGCTTGAAATCAAGCGCCCGTAGCTCAGTTGGATAGAGCGACTGGCTTCGAACCAGTAGGTCGGGCGTTCGAGTCGCCCCGGGCGCGTTTTCTAGTCGGTAAGATTCTTGCCACGTTCCTAAATACGGGCCGCTAGCTCAGTTGGTAGAGCAGGGGACTCTTAATCCCAAGGTCGAAGGTTCGAAGCCTTCGCGGCCCATTTTTTTGAAAATTGAATCAAGCGGCTTCGAAAAGAGCTGCGACTTGTTTTAATTAAGGTCGGTGCGACGAATAGGAGCCCTTCGACTCAGCCTTCGGCTTCGCTCAGGGCAAATGGTGAGCGAAGTCGAACCAGAGCACCGACTTACCTTAGGAGCAGCGAATGGCGACCCGAAGCAAAGCCGAAGGCGAAGCGGAGGGCGCCGAAGCCTTCGCGGCCCATTTTTTTTGAAAATTGAATCAAGCGGCTTCGAAAAGAGCTGCGACTTGTTTTAATCCATCTTTTGAATACGCCCCGCCCATGGGCGAGTGGCGAAACTGCCCGCCCCGGCTTTGGTGATAGGCGGGCCGGGGGCATACGCGTCCCGCCCCAACAGGGACATAGACATTTTATACGGGCGGATGGCGGAATCCTTCGACTACGCTCAGGATTCCGTCCCGAGTGAAATCGAGGGACGGAACTGGCAGGACTAGGGCGAGTGGCGAAACTGGCATACGCGCAGGCCTTAGGAGCCTGTCCCGAAAGGGGTGGAGGTTCAACTCCTCTCTCGCCCATTTGTACCGTTTGTAAGGTATTAGCGGGAGTAGCTCAGGGGTAGAGCGTCACGTTGCCAACGTGAAAGTCGCGGGTTCAAATCCCGTCTCCCGCTCTCTTTTTTAAACTTGGTGAAGGATTTGTGGTTCGACTCGGCCTTCGGCCTTGTTCACCACAATCCCGAGCGAGTGAAACGAGTCGAGGGATTGAAAAGGAGTCCCCACAGCTTTGCTTAGCGCAAAACTAAGCAAAGCTAGCAGTGGGGATGAATGGCCGACCGAAGCTCTCTCTTTTAGAATGAACTCTACGAGGTGAAATCATGAACATTATGGGTGTTCTGGATGAACGGGCGGTAACCACATCGCTGAAAGCGCAAGCGTCCAAGGAAGAGATCATTCGGGAGCTGGTTCAGTTATTGGTGCGTGCGGGCTGTGTGAAGGAAAAAGATGTGAACAAGCTCGTTCAAATACTGCTCAAGCGGGAATCCCTCGGTTCAACGGGCATCGGCCAGGGTGTCGCCATCCCGCATGGCAAATCGGACTGCGTCAATAAGCTCGTCGCCGCCTTTGGAATTTCTCAAAGCGGCATTTCTTTTGATGCCTTGGATGGCGAGCTGGTCCATCTATTTTTTCTGCTCGTTGCCCCGGAAGATTCCGCAGGTCCTCACCTGAAAGCCTTAGCCCGAATTTCCCGGTTGCTGAAAGACCGGCATTTCCGTGAGGTGCTGCAAGCGGCCAAGGATGAGAAGACCCTTGTCCATATTATCCGAGAGGAAGATGAGCGGCGGCATTAATTCAGCACACCTTAGCGCATGAATCCCCTCCATTTACTGAAATGGCTCTACCCTGGCATGCAAGTCAAGCGCTGGTTTTTCCTGGCAGTGGCGGGTGTTCTGTCTTTCGGTATCGGGGCCTCCTTACTTCCGATTGAAGGAGGTTTTGCTCTCCGGATCACGAGCCTTGCCATTTTAGTCGCAGGATTCATCGGCCTCTTGACGGGTTTTGGCATGATGGTCCGCTCCCTGCTTGAGGTTGTTTCTCCCGGGACGCAGGATTTGGTAGAGCTTGTTTTCCAACGCCGGCATCTGGAGAAAGGGCCCAAGATCGTTGCTGTAGGCGGTGGCACGGGGCTTTCTACTCTCCTGCATGGCCTTAAACAGTACACGACCCATATCACTGCAATTGTTACGGTAGCCGATGACGGAGGAAGTTCCGGGCGCTTGCGGGAGGAATTTGATGTGCTTCCTCCGGGAGACATCCGAAACTGCTTGGTGGCCTTAGCGGATGCCGAGCCGCTGATGCGCCAGTTGTTTCAGTACCGCTTCGCCGAGGAATCCGCACTGAAGGGGCATAGCTTTGGGAACCTCTTCATCACGGCGATGACCAAAATAACGGGGGATTTCGAGAGGGCGGTTCAGGCTTCCAGCAAGGTGCTCAACATCCGAGGCCGGGTGGTTCCTTCTACGAACGCCAAGGTAAGGCTTGCCGCAGAGCACGAGGATGGGAGTGTGACATTGGGCGAGTCTCATATCTCCAAAGCGGATGTTCCGATTAGGCGCATTTATCTGGAACCCACCCATTGCGAGCCAACCACTGAAGCTCTGATGAGTATTCGGGAAGCGCAAGCGATCATCCTGGGACCGGGTTCTCTCTATACCAGCATCATCCCGAATCTTTTGGTAGAAGGCATCACGGATGCCATCGTGCAGTCCAAGGCTTTGAAGATCTATGTTTGCAATGTGATGACGCAATCCCGGGAAACCCATGGTTTCCGGGCCAGCGATCATGTCCAAGCGCTCATCGCACATACGAATCCTGGGATTGTCCAAGTCTGTGTCGTGAATACGGAGCCCATACCACAAGCGATGCAGGAGCGTTACCGCGAGGAAGAAGCCTTTCCCGTGGAAGCGGATGTGGAGCGCATCCGCCAGTTGGGATACCAAGTCGTGGCGGATAACATCATCAGCACGCAGAATTATGTCCGCCATGACGCGGAAAAAATATCCAAACTCGTCATCCAATTCATCGTGGGCAATCGTGGCAAGGCTGCAGCTGCGGCTGCAATCCCTGTCCGGGTCGAGGTTCCTGCATGAAGGCTCCGGTATATTTGTTGATGGCAATCCATTGCCATCAGCCGGTGGGCAACTTCGGATTCGTTTTGGAAGAAGCTTATGCCAAGGCCTATGAGCCGTTTCTCGCTGTCTTGGAACGGCATCCTCGCATCCGGCTGGCTCTTCATTACAGCGGTTGCCTGTTGGATTGGCTCTTGGAGCATCAGCCGGGTTTTGTAAAACGCTTGAAGGCATTGGTCAAGCGCGGGCAGGTGGAACTTCTGGCATCGGGCTATTATGAGCCGATTCTTCCTTTGCTTCCGGAGCCGGATCGGCAGGGACAAATTGCCAAGATGCGCACCGCCCTTCAAGAGCATTGCGGAGAGACTCATTCGGAAGGGTTGTGGCTGACCGAGCGGGTATGGGAGCCAGACCTTCCGCAGAGCTTAGACCACGCGGGGATTCGCTATACGATGCTGGATACGAATCAGTTCATCCCTGCGAAAGCTTATTTGCCCGCGGATCTTCAGGTCCCAGAAGGAGAGTTCTGGGATTTGCTAGGCTACTACACGACGGAGTATGCAGGGTCTAGCTGTTATCTTTTTCCTGCCTCCAAGCGGTTGCGCTACTGGTTGCCGTTCCAGAAGGCCGAGCAAACCATCGATTTTCTTAAGCGATTGCAGGGCGATTGGCCTGTTGCCTTGACCTTTGCGGATGATGGGGAAAAGTTCGGGATGTGGCCCAAGACGTTTTCTTGGGTCTACGAAGAAGGATGGCTGGAAACGTTTTTCACCGCTCTGGAGCGTGAAACGGACTGGCTGCAGACGACCACGTTCCAGGATTATTTGAAAATTGCAAAACCCAGCGGGAGAGTTTACTTGCCTTGCGGATCCTATGAAGAGATGCTGGGGTGGTCCGGCGGGCATTTCCGCAATTTTTTCGCAAAGTACCCTGAGTCTAATGCGATGCAACAGAAGATGCTTCGTATAAGCCAAGGGATCACAAGGCTCAAGGCTCAAGGTGCAAGGTTCAAGGCAAGTACAAAAGAATCTCAAGCCAAGAAGCGGGAAGCGTTGTTGCAAGAGGCGCAAGAGCAGCTCTATGCGGGGCAGTGCAATTGCGCTTACTGGCACGGTGTTTTTGGCGGGCTGTACCTCTCGCATCTGCGGCGGGCCGTGTACACTCGTTTAATCGGTGCGGAATCCATTCTGAGCCGTCTTTCACCCACGGAGAAAATCTCATTGGAAGATGCCGATGGAGACGGCGTTGCCGAGGTGCTCCTGTCTACGCCGAATGCCAGCGTCATCGTGGATCCTCAGGATGGAGGACTCATCACGGAATGGAACCTCTTTAAGCAGAAGGTGAACGTTTTGGATACGTTGACGCGGCGCTACGAGCCGTATCATGAGAAATTGCGAGTCTCCCACCCAAAACACGCCGCTGCTTCCAGCGGGCTGCCGGCGAGCATCCATGATCTTGTGGGGGTTAAAGAGGAAAACCTGGCTTCCGGATTGGTCTACGACGATCATCGTCGAAGCGCCTTTCTGGATTATGCGCTCCAGGCGATTCCTTTGCTTGCGGAAGTGACGAGCATGGCTTGGGTGGAACACCGCTTATGGGGGCCTGAAGCATTCGAGCTGGAGAGCAAAAGTCGCAACCCATCGTCCGTATCATTGGTCCGCTCCCAGGCTTCAGGGCAGCTGCACAAGCGCATCCGTCTGGAGAATTCTCCGTCTGTGCTGGAGTGCCGATACGACATCAAAGGGTGTGCCGTGCCGGTTGTGGCTTTGGAGTTTAATTTTGGAATCCGCGATGAGCGCTATTTGATGCAAGCCAAAGATCTGGGGCGCTTGGAAATACTGACTCTGGAAGAGCCGCAAATGGACCTGCGGCTTGTGGCGCATTTCGATCCAGCGCCTGTGGTGTATGTGTTCCCCATCGAAACGGTTTCTGAGTCCGAAGAAGGACTGGAGCGGACGTACCAAGGTTTGTGTGTTTGGTGTTGCTGGAGTGTGGGCACATTGGATTCCTGGAGCGGACGTGTGCGCTGGAGCAGCCCTTAAAATGGTGAAACAACATCATCAGCGAACGGTTGCCATTGTCCACCGGCAGGGATTGCATGCCAGGCCGGCGGCTCTTTTCGTGCAATTGGCCAAGGGCTTCTTAAGCAAGATAACCGTCAAAAAAGGCCGGAAGATCGTGGATGGC
>JACPAW010000052.1 GCA_016180605.1 Candidatus Omnitrophota bacterium
AAACGGATACGGCCAAGCGCCGTGATTGTAAGCGAGTCTTGCGGAGAACCAGATCCCATAAAATCTGCTTAATCGTCGTGGAGGGTACACCCACTTCTGTCGGAGAAACGGAAGGGGGCCATTGGGCCTTTGCGGATACGACGGAAGTGCGCGGGTAGTAGACCTCGATACCGGAAATGCGGGAGCTGTGATTGGCATTGATATGGATGCTGACAAAAAGGTCTGCGGAAAGACGGTTGGCAATTGCCGGACGCGCGCTTAAAGGCAGGAACCGATCTGTCTCACGCGTCATGACGACATTAATCCCTTTTTCTTGAAGGCGTGCTCGAAGGCGCTTGGCAATATCCAAAGCCAAATACTTTTCTTTCAAACCATGATGGGACGTACCGGGGTCGTGGCCACCGTGGCCGGTATCTATCACAATCGTCCGTATAGGACGCGCCAGGAAGGCTCCGGTGGCATCGGGAGGACTGCGCAATGGAGCGGTTGATCTGGGGAAAGGACCCACACATCCGCTGATGAGAAGAGTTAGCACCAAACTCTTGCATAATCCATCCGCCAGCCTCTCTGACTTCATGCGCTAGGCTGGGGCTCAATCACGGGTAACCTTTGGCGATACTGGAAGACACGTTGGGGCTCTCGGGATTCACATCCAGAACGCGTTTGCTGGGAATCACAACCAAATCCATATCTTCCATTGGAATAGCTCCAACGAGCGGTTGATCCCCCATGACCAATGCCCCAACGAATCCGACGCGATTTTTGAAACGAATTTCTACCGGACCGACATAGGGGACAAGTTTCTTAGTTCCATCTGCCGATGTCACTTCTTTTTGGTCGATTTCGTTTAGCTTGAGTTGAACTTGCAGATGCGGTGGAATGCACAAATGCAATGAACCAGAATCCACCAATGCCTCAACTTCAAGTGGTTTGATCTTGGCGTTGCGGGGATTTTGGAGTATTACTTTAGCATGTACGAGTCCCATGAGTATTCCCTCTGAAATTTGAGCAATAGAACATTAGACCGCATTTGAGATTGGTTTTCCCAATTTCCAATGTTCCAATCTCAAATGCTCTATTTTCGGCCGAAGGCCGAAAATGGTGGAGGCGGCGGGAGTTGCACCCGCGTCTTCGGATCGAGAGCGTGAGCCCTCTACATGCTTAGCTTCACATCAAACCATCCACCATAGCCCGTCTGTGAAGCGGGCGCGCTATGGCTTAGCTACTGTTTCTTCTCGCCCATTGCCCAGTAGCTCAACAACAGGCAAAGCCTGCTCGATGCGCCACCCAGCCCGCAGGCTGACTGAATGACGGCGCTACCTAATTACTTAGGCAGCGACTGTCAGTGCATCAGAAGCGAGAATTGCTTCCGCTTCTGCTACAGGGTTGTAGTTAGCACTTGATGTTCTGTCAGGTGTTTTCCCCCCTTGCGGGGAGGCCTTGCGGCACGAGGCCTCCTGACCACCTCGGCATGCCCCTCGCAACTCACTGGTCCGAATCGAATCTCATCGCCCCCCTTATTTTTATCGCTGCTGCCGAGACCGCATCGTCCGGCGAATCTCGCGATTGAGCTCCTCGCTCCGGATGCGATCCCGCTTTTCAAAAACCCGCTTGCCCCTTGCCAATGCAATTTCCACCTTGGCCAGCCCATGCACCGGGTAAAGCTTTAACGCCACGATGGTCAGCCGTTTTTGAGTCAGTTGCCCGGCAATGCGATCGATCTGGCGGCGGTGCATGAGCAGCCGCCGCGGGCGCGTAGGCTCAACGTTGTGGTACCCTCCCTGCTCGTAAGGGCTTATATGCATATTATACAAGAACAGCTCTCCCCCATCAATGCGCGCAAAGCTGCCGTCGAGGTTAGCCCGACGCTGGCGGATCGCTTTGATCTCTGTTCCCTTAAGCTCCAAGCCTGCCTCGAAGGTTTCCAGGATATCGTAATGGTGGCGGGCTTTGCGGTTGGTGGCGAATGCCGGCTCTTCACTCTTATCTTTCGTACCCTTTGGCTTCATCAACTGTGTTTCTTCAGCACGCTAACCATCCGCCAGGAAAGGGTTTCGCGGTCAAACTCCTGAGCAAGGTCGAAATTACTATGGGAACTTAGAAGAGAAAACACTCCGGATGCCTCAACCAGCGCTTTCCACTCCTGGGGCAGGATGAGTCGCGTCCGGGTAGGGCCTCCGCGAATTTCGATATCTTGTTCTTTATCCGTCACCTGAAACACCAGCTCATCTTCGAAAGTCTGCGCAACCGGGTCGATGGTATCCGGATGCTGCAGATAGAATACCCGCACCGTCGTGTTCCCTTCCGTCTGCTCCCATTGAAAGATTTCATTTCCTGCCTGGTCCCATTGGCGCGGTATCCAGAAATCCACAAGATACAAACCGCCCTCGACCAACCGCTGGGCCACCGCGCGCAGGTGGGCAAGGATGTCCTCGTTGGTCAGCAAGAACCGGAATGTGTCCATGAAGCAAATGGCCACATCATGCGTGCCATCCACTTTCAGGTCCCGCAAATCGCCCACGCTGGCCTGAATCGGAAGTTGCTGCTGCTCTGTTTCCTGCTTCAGATAACGGATCATCTCCGGGCTTAAATCAACCGCCGTCACCTCATAGCCGCGCTTGGCCATGTCCATTGCATGACGCCCGGTGCCACAGCCTAAGTCCAACAACCGTTTGCCCACATTCGGGGCATGCGCTTCCAAACAAGCTTCGATGAAATCGCATTCCGCTTCGGTGTTCCAGCGATACCCGAGTGCGTAGTACTCAGGATAACGGTAAACTTCAGAGTTATTGGGTGTTGCCATGTGGGACTCCACGGGACTGTATCCGGGAAAGCGCTGCGTCTAATATTCGGCCGATGAGCTGCGAATAGGTCAGATTCATATATTCAGCCAGAAGCCCAACCGTTCCTTCAGGGTCAAAAGAAGGCAGCGGATTAATCTCCAAGAACCAAGGTTTCCCGGAGCGATCTACTCGAAAATCAACTCGGGCCATGTCCTGGCAGCCCAGCAACTCGAACATCGTCGTCGCCACATGAGCTGCTTGA